>CAMWMW010000191.1 GCA_947175455.1 uncultured Porphyromonadaceae bacterium
AAAATACAGCTAATAAATTCATTTGTGTTAGGTTTTGTAAAATTAAATAGAGTATTGACAAAATTGATTCGCAATAAAACAGGCAGCTTGTGAAAGCCGCCTGTTTTTCTATATTCATGTTGTTATCGCGAGTCGGTAGCCGATGCCCCTCAGGTTGATGATTGAGATATTCGGATCGTGTCGCAGATGTTTTCGCAGTTTGTGTATGTATCCGTGAAGGGAATTGCGGTTGTAATAGTCGTCATGCTGCCATACAAACTCCATCAGTTCCGATGATCTCACCGTAATCCCCTTATGATTTATGAGAAACAGCAATATCATTGCCTCGATTCGTGACAATTCCAACACATGAGAGCCGTGTGTCAGTTTGTTACCTATAGCATCGAAGATATATTCTCCGATTGTAATCTCATTCTTTTCCAAAGCTTCCTCTCTGATGCCTGATACATTTCTGCGCTTTAACAAGGCTCGGATTCTAAGAATCAGCTCACGCATCTTGAACGGTTTCTTCAGGTAATCGTCAGCGCCTATGTCAAAGCCGGTCTCTATATCGGAAATGGATGACAAGGCGGTAAGGAATATCAAAGGCACATCCGGGTCAGCGTTTCTGATATGACGTGCCATCTCAAACCCGTCCATCCGGGGCATCATCACATCCGCTATTATCATATCCGGATGTTCTGACCGGAATGCCTCAAGTCCGTCAACACCGTTGGTTACGGCAATTACCTCATATCCCTCATCTTCGAGAGTCTCCGAGATGATGGTTGACAGTGTTGTCTCATCTTCTGCAAGAAGTATCTTATTTCTCATGATTCACGAATTTTATGGTGAAAACGCTCCCTTTCCCGAGTGTGGATGCCGCCTTTATATCCCATCCCATCTTTGCCAGAATCGACTTCACGTAATAGAGACCGATTCCGTAGCCTCTCACATCCTGACGATTGCCGGTGGGCACACGATAAAACTTATTGAATATCAACGGCAATGATTTTGCCGAAATGCCATTGCCGTTGTCTTTTATGACTATACCGGCACTATCGGCATGTATGTCAATGGCAACGCTGTCTCCGGAATATTTTATGGCATTGTCTATAAGGTTGTTGATGACGTTTGCGAAATGTGTCGGATCTGTTTCTGCCGAAAGGTTTTCCGGAACAACCGAGACATTTATGGTTATAGGCTTTTCGGCACGCAGGGAATGTATGGAGGCAATATCATTGAGGACTTGCTTCAGTTCTATCTCCTCTTTTCCCAGTACCATCGATTTGCGCCGCTCCATACTCATTGACAAAATCCCTTCCACCAATTCGCCGAGCCTTGAAAGCTGATCGAGCGCCAGTCTGAGGTAACGCTCCCGTTTCGAGGCATCATTATGTTTGTCGCAATTGAGCAATGTGTCGATTGCGGAATAGGCAGCCGAGATGGGTGTTTTCAGTTCATGGGTCATATTATTGGTGAAATCATCCTTCATTTCCTCCAGTGAGCGCATTTTCATCACTGTGCGGATAAGATAGACGAAAGCGACGGCAAGCATCAGGATGATGAGCATGGTCGTGATCACGATACCTGCGGTCTGACGCAGCATGTCTCCTAACGGCGGTGACATATAGGCGCGATAAATCAAGGGATATCCTTTGAATATGGTGTAATCTATTTCCCACAACCCGCGTGTTTCTTTCCTGTTTACGGAATCGGCGGGGAGCACGAACACACGTGACGGATATAACCCTATTCTGTGTAGTTCTGTGGAATATATGGAGTCGAGCAGCCGGAGGTTCGGGCGGCGGTATTCCTGCGGCAGGCTGTTGCGCATATTGTATGCCATAGTGGCGTGCATTGACTGGTATATCCCCATAAGCTTCTCTTTCCCCGCTATCGCGGCAAATGCAGAATCTGACACCGCTCCGAATTCGGAAGTCAGTTTGCCGGATTCAGTCATCCGTCTTTCCCCATCCAGATCAAGGACTACGCTGACATGATTCGTGCTGTCCATTCTCTTGACCCGGTAAACAGTCTCGATAAAGTCTGCCTGCATCAGGCATTCCTTCGCCATAGTGACATATTGCTCCTTTACCGAACCATACAGACCGTAAAGAAAAAATATATTCACAACGAAAAGCACGATTATTGTTCCGAGTACTCCGATGATTATGTTCCTGAATTTTTTCATAATGATTTGAGCACTTATCTATACATTTTTATACATTCAAAATTACATAATCATATTGTAATATCAAACTTATTGAAGCGTCAGTTAAGAATAACTAAGACAACTTAAGGTTTTATTAAGACATGACTCCCTAAATTTGTGGAAACAATTTTCCAACTCAATTCTCTTATAAACTCAATTCTCTTATCTATGAAAATAAACCGATATCCATTTTTCTTTTCAATATTCCTTCTGTGCGGTCACCCCTTCGTTGTTAATGCGGAAGAGCCGGATTCAATTGTGCGTGATTTACCCGATTTCGTGATCAAGGCAGAGCAATTCCGACGCACCGCCGACGGAGTGGAGGTTGTACCCAACAAACAGCAGCTCAAGCATTCCTTTTCCGGTTATGATCTTGTGCGCAATCTTATGATTCCCGGAGTCACGGTAAATCTTGACAAAGGGGAGATCAACGCCCTTGGGGGAGAGGTGGCGCTTTTCATCGACGGCATGCCGGCAGATATGAGGGAAGTTCGTCAATTGCGTCCCGTTGATGTGCTTAAGGTTCAGTATATGGAATCCCCCACAGGGAAATACGCCGGCAACAATGTAGCCTTGAATTTCATCCTCAAGAAACGGAACTCTGGCGGTTACATTGCTCTGGATGCCACCCAGCGCATCGGCTATACCAACGGAGATTATAATCTTGCCGGCAAAGCCTATGTCGGAAACACCCGCTACACCCTCTTCGCCGGCACCGACTTCTCCGACATAAAGAACGCCGAAACCACCAGCCTCGAAACAATCCACTTCCCCACCCCTTCTTATCTCTCCCCATTCAGCCCTATTCAGCCCCATTCCACCCTATCGCTCCCCATTGCTCCCCATTCCGCCCCAAATCACCCCGCCTCCGTCACTGTGTCGAGGACACCGGCAGGAGATCACCCTTCTCATCTCCGCAAAAACTCCCAATATGCCCAGTTCCGCGTCAGGAACAAAAACGACAGACGCACCTTGAGAGCCACCCTCAGCTTCGTGCGCGCCGCCACTCCCGAAGACTCCGAAGCTTCATCCCTGATATATTCCGGTCTGGAGAGCGATGTGCCGTCAGCAGTATCCGACAAAACGTCCTCATCGCGCAGCTTCAAATATAGTCTTGGTCTCAGCGGCAGCTTCAATCTTCCCCGGGAGCAATTCCTGGAAGCCTCCGCAAGCGCCACGTCTACACGCAATCATTATGCCTACCGGTATCTGGAATCGGGAGAAGATATATTATCATCCACTTCAGAAGATTATTATAACTTTACAGCCGATGTCACGTATGTCAAGAAATTCAGCAGAGGCAATCAGTTTATATTGAAACTGTCGGAATTTTATAATGTCAGCTCCGCAAATTATTATGGCAACAATGAGTCATGGCAGCATCTATGGTCATCGGAATCCCTTATTTTCGCAGAATACATGCATCCTCTATGGGGCATCGCCACTCTGCGCGTGGCACCGGGAATGTCCGCGCAGTTCTATCGCCTTCATGGCAAAGACCTTGTCAGCTACGTTGCACCCCGGGCACAGATAGCCCTCACCGTTCAGCCCGCGCAAAAGCAATATGTGCAGCTTCTTGCGCTCTACGGCAACTCCTTTCCCCAGCTTTCCATGATGTCCACTGCCACGCAACAAGTGAACATCTGGCATATCAAACGGGGAAATCCCGACCTGAAGCAGACAGGGATAATGCGGTTCATGGCGGCATACGGCATCGGCATAAGAAACGTGAATCTGCAGGCAACGGCAATTTATAACGGAGCCTGCCGACTTCCGATGGCATCGTATTCCTTCGAATCCGGCAAACTTCTGGAATCCTGGCTTCCTGATGGCAGGTGGCATCAACTTGACGCATCTCTTTCGGCAACATGGATACCTGCTTCCCGTTTCAATCTTCAGGCAACAGGAGGATGGTTTTACAATCGCTATTCCAAAGTGGCGGATGTCTCTACCGGCTGCTGGAAAGGGAACGTGCAGGCAGCATATTACATCGGAGATTTTTCGATCAACATCCGCATGGAAACACCTGTGAAGATGTCAGGCTACGACCGCAAAACAGTAAAATCACCCTGGAGATACGGCTTGTCTGTGTCATGGAGTCACAAAGCGCTTCGCGCAGAAGCAGGCACCAACAATCCTTTTTCAAAACATCCCGTATACAAATACACTCTTGACAGTCCGGAATACCGCTATTCCGGCACCACATTCACCCCTGCCGACCGCGCCTCGGCATACATAAAACTCAGCTGGTCGTTCGACTTCGGCAAGAAACCCACCCGCGACAACCTCTCTGTCGCCCGCACCCTCTCCACCGGTGTCCTCCCCG
>CAMWMW010000192.1 GCA_947175455.1 uncultured Porphyromonadaceae bacterium
GAACTGGGCTTCCAATACCCGTCCCGGCGGAAATATAGGTCATCGACCTGCCGGTCGTCCGGGAGGATCGAGAGTGCCGCAATATGGTAATAATAATTCTTCCGACAGAAATATTTTCGGAGGCAGCTCGACCAACCACCATCGGTCGTATGGCACACAGAATTCAAACGGAAGCAACCGTGTGAATTCAAACAGTTCAACTCAGCAGACCAACAGGAGAGGATACACGGTAAACAATAACGGTCACCGCACATATAATTCCAATTCCGGCAATTCGAATACCAATAACCGACGGACTTATAACAATTCGAATACCAATACAAACCGGAACAGTTATAACAATAACAACAGTTATAACTCTAACCGGAACAGCTACAATAGCGGTGGAAGTTTCAATTCCGGGCGCGGATCCGGCGGATTCGGAGGCGGACACCGTAGCGGAGGTGGAGGCGGAAGTCGCGGACGCCACAGATAAACCTTTCTATTGCAGCGGCAAATTTCATTTGTCGCTGCAATCATTTTATCAACAAATACGTTATATTTATATAAATGCTTTGTGGTCTGATGAAATAGACTCTGAAACTTGTTAATTTTAACCGTTTATTAACGAATTGGATTTAAACAGTTTCTTAGACAATACAGTTTTAAGAAAACCAAAACTCATAATTATGAGAAAGCTATACTTCGTTTTATCCATGGGCTGCCTTGCAACCGGTGCGTTTGCACAAAGCGCGATAGATGCATATCGCTTTTCGCAGCCAGATTTGAGAGGGACTGCCCGTTTTATGGGAATGGGCGGTGCTTTCGGTGCCCTCGGCGGCGACCTCTCCTCCCTGTCTCAAAATCCAGCCGGTATCGGCGTTTACCGCAGTAACGAAATCGGTTTCACTCTTGACCTTGATGTTCAGAAATCCACTTCCGATGCAATGGGGCTGAAGACATCCGACAACCAGACCAAGTTTTATCTTGACAATATCGGCGGTGTGGCAACTATCAGATTAGGCAGCAGCGTCATACCTAATCTGAATTTCGGATTCTCGTATAACAAGGCTGTTTCTTTCAACCGCCGTTACAAAGGGTCGATACCACAGTTACAGACCTCTATGTCGAATTACATAGCCGGCATTGCCAACAATCAGGATCTGACAGTTGCCGATGTCGAGACTACAGACACATATGACCCGTATAATCCTAATGACGGCGGCATCCAGGCTCCGTGGCTTGCGATTCTGGGTTATGACTCATATCTGATCAATCCTAACGGAGATCCCGATAATCCCTCCTGGACCGGTCAGTTCGGTGACGGCACATCAGGAAAAGCGAATTTTGATGTGACCGAGAGAGGAAGCGTTGATGAGTATAATATCGCATTAGGCGGAAATATATCCAACGTTGTGTATTGGGGAATGAACTTCGATATAATCAATTTTGATTATAGACTTGATGCAGGATACGGAGAGGATCTGACGGGTGCTTATGTATACAATCCGACAACAGATATTGTCGCTCCTACTGATTCCAGATGGCGCATGCGGAATGCGTACCGGGCGAATGGCACAGGTTTTAATTACCAGTTGGGAGTCATTGTGAAACCGATACAGGAGCTGCGTTTGGGTCTTGCCTTCCATACCCCGACATGGTACAATCTTACAGAGACTTATTCAGCAGGAACGTCCATGCAGTATTATGGACAGAATCTCAGTGCGTCTACCAATGACGGCTATCCCGGCAGTCAGGATTATAACTTCAATTCACCATGGAAGGTCATCGCCAGCGTTGCCGGAGTAATAGGATCCAAATTCATAATATCTGCCGACTATGAATGGAATGGCTATAAAACCATGAAATTCTCAGAAGCCAGCAATTATTATGGAGGTGGCGGATACTGGGATGATCCTTGGGATTACGATTATTATTCCGTGACACCTGCTGCCCTCAACAATGATCCTTACGCTTATGAGAATGAAGATATCAAGAATGTTTATCGCCATACCGACACATTCCGCATCGGTGCGGAATACAGGGTAACGCCCTCTTTCAGTGTCCGTGCCGGTTACAGTCATGTTTCGTCACCGGTAGAGTCAAAGGCAAAAAACAATGATATGACAATCTTTACAGCCGGAACTATCCCGAATTATAGATTTGACAATGATACAAACTACATCACTTGCGGTCTCGGATACCGTCACAAGGGATTCTATATAGACCTTGCCTATGTCTATAAACAGATGAGTTCCGAGTATCATGCATTCACTCCCGATCCGGGAAGTGGTTATCAGAGTCCTTCTGCAAAACTCACATTCAACAATTCCCGCATTGTGCTTTCGACAGGACTTAAATTCTGAGCGAACACTTTATTATAAAAACGCGCCTGATGGAATATCTCATCAGGCGCGTTTCTATTAGAAACTGCTTAAAATTTCAGATAGAAATCTTTACATAAAGACACATATTCATCTGAATATGTTCCGTCTGTATTTTCTATGGCAAGGTATTCGACAGTCCCCGGTAACGGGATTTTGCTGAATTCGACAAACACCCGCTTGGGATGCAGTCCGGTTCTTCCAGCCATTATAAGTGAACGCGCCGTCGACAGTCCGTAATTTTCCGCTTCTGCTTTTAACTCCTCAATCTGGTCGAAAGGAACTACCATCCCGATTCTACCGGTATCCGACAGTATTGCTCTCCCCTTTTCAAGAATAACATGTGGCGACAGTGTCCCCTGATGACGTGCCTTCAACCTTATGGATTCCGGAGTTTCAATTCCCGAACTGAAATACGGAGGGTTTGAAACTATATAATCAAATTCCGAGTGTCCTGCTTTGGTATCACAGAAGTCCGAGAAATCCGACAATTCCGCAGACAGTCGGTCACGCCAGGGTGATGCCGTAAAATTGGTAGTGGACTCATCGACTGACTCCGCATCGATGTCAATTGCAAAAACCTTGGCATCTTTATTCCTTTGTGCCGCCATAAGAGAAATCACACCGCATCCGCAACCTGCATCAAGTATGGACATTGCATACTGAAAATCTGCCCAGGAACCGAGTATGACGGCATCTACGCCAATTTTCATAGAGCTGCGATGATGAAACACTTCAAACTGTTTAAACCGGAACGGTCTGTTGTGTCTGCTCATTTGCGGATCTGTTTCTGTTTTTTGAACCGTTTCGTCTTCTGTTATTCCGGTTGTTTTTCGATTGCCCGGAGGCTTTCCGGGAATGTCCCGCTCTGCCGTTTCTCATATCTGGTTTGCTGCTCATACCGGGAGCCTCACATAATACTGCTGGCACATCTTCTTTCGGAATATCTTTTTCAAGAAGTCTTTCAATCCTCTTTAGTTTCGGAAATTCCTCCGGTGAGACAAATGTAACCGCTCTGCCGTCTCTGTCAGCACGTGCCGTCCTGCCGATCCGGTGTACATAATCTTCCGCCTCGCGAGGCACATCGTAGTTCACAACCATTTCGATATCATCGATGTCAATGCCTCGAGCAAGAATGTCGGTTGCGACAATGACCTGAATCTTCCCCGCTTTGAAATCAAGAATAACGTCATCACGTTTGGATTGGTCAAGGTCGGAATGCATCTCGGCTATTCTTATATTTTTGTCTCTTAATTCCCGTGCGAGATTTTTGACCTTTAATTTTGATGAAGAGAATACTATAACTTTCTGCGGCGGATTCTCTGCAAATATTTTTTTAAGAATAGGCAGTTTCTGAGATTCATGACATATGTATGCCGACTGTTTGATTTTTTCAGCAGGTTTTGAGACTGCAAGTTTGATTTCTGCCGGATTGTGTAAAATCTTGTTCGCCATCTGCTGTATCTTGGGCGGCATTGTTGCTGAGAATAAGAGAGTCTGTCTCTCTTTCGGGAGCTTAGATACAATCTGCATGATGTCATCATAAAATCCCATATCAAGCATTCTGTCGGCTTCGTCAAGTATGAAGAATGAAACTTTAGACAGGTCTACATATCCCATGCTCAGGTGTGCCAGCAGTCTGCCGGGTGTTGCAATGACAACATCAGCTCCCATTTTCAGCGACTTTCTCTGTTGATCGTAGGTGTGCCCGTCTGTACCTCCGTATATCGCCATTCCGCTCACAGGCATAAAATAGGCAAATCCTTGCAATTGCCTGTCAATCTGTTGTGCGAGTTCTCGTGTAGGAGCCATTACTACGCAATTTATCGCATCTTCCGGGTATCCGCCATCTGCAAGCATGTTGATTACGGGTAACAGATATGCTGCGGTCTTGCCGGTGCCTGTCTGTGCACAAGCCAGCAAATCCTTTCCTTCCATTATAATAGGAATGGCTTGTTCCTGAATTGGAGTGCACTCGTCAAAATGCATGTCCCACAAACCGTCAAGAACATCATCGTTGGTCAGAATCTCGTCAAATCTCATTATTTAAAGCTGATTTTTTACAAAGGTAATCATAAATTGATTAATTAACAAAATTTAATATAAACAAAATTTTGAAATATTAACCCGTATTAGTCTGATGCTAAGT
>CAMWMW010000193.1 GCA_947175455.1 uncultured Porphyromonadaceae bacterium
CCCCTCTGCCTGCGCCAAGTCAATACGACCATTCATGACCGCCCTCTGCGTAAACTCACCGGGAGCTGCGGGGCGAGCTCCATGGCGCACAAGCAGATTCACAAGCTCACGCTGGATCCACCGCGATCCGTGACATGAAATTTCGAAGACGTCCTCACCGGTAAACGAACGCGGTCCCTTGAAAAAGGTCAGCACAACCTCGTCCAGCACACTGCCGTCTTCCAGAAGCACCTTGCCAAGATGCGCACTGTGAGACGCCATACCTTCAAGCGCAACTCCCTTCCAGCAATTATTGAGCACTCTGTCCGCGCCCTTGCCAGAAAGGCGGACAACAGCTATGCCTCCCATACCGGAAGGTGTGGAAACAGCCACAATCGGATCAGTCTGTACAGCAGAAATCATCGTTGGTTCCATTCTCTGAAAGACGCTTTAGATTCAACCTCATTCTCAATATCATCCGGCAATGACGAAAAAAAGTCATAACCTGTAAGTTTTTCGACATCATCTACAGTCATTACGTAATTCTGCATTGAACCGGGAGACGGCATATTCGGAAACACAAAAGCGATAGCACGCGGTTTCTCCACGTAAGGAGCCAGCAGCACCTTGAAAAACGCACTCGGCACAAGCACTCCGTTGCCTATTGTCTTCACATCGCCCTCATTATATATCGGGCCCGCCACAATTACAATTGCCGAATCCCGCACCGCCCAGTTGCGTTCCTTGTTTTCGAGCGTGTTCCATGCACCCGAATTCAGCGAATGATCCTGCGGACACATATTAGCCATTACAAAACAGTCGTTCATCGCCTCCGCGCTCCATTTCTGCTCGGCAGCCGGACACATATGTCCCCGGTCATAACCCGAATTACGATAATCATTCGTCGTCGGGCAGCCGTCTACATCCCTGTCCTGCCAGAACTTGTTATGACGTTTTGCCTCACCCGCGGTCTCAGCCCCGAGCAGCTCCCATGCCACCCAGTTCGGAGTGCGGTTGTGACGGTTGAACGAGACCCGGAAACCGGTATAGTCATATTCCTTCGACTCCACCGCCGGAGGAGTCAGAACAATATCGAGACCGGTATAATGCGGAATCCTCAATTCCTTATATTCATTGTCCTTGCGTGTGCACAGTCTGTATGCCCCGAAGCAGATCATACATGTGCACATAAGCAGAATGACTACAATCCATATTCTCTGTTTCATAACACAAAATTACAAAAAAACGTCTGATTATACCTATTCTTTCTCGGATATTTCTTAATTTTGCAGACAAACACACAGTCCTGTAATATCAACCGCATACAGGAACTGTAAAAATCTGAAATATCATGACTGTAACCGAACGCTTTCTTGATTTCGTGAGATTCGACACCCAGAGCGATGAACTCACCAATATGACCCCCTCCACTCCGGGTCAGATGGAATTTGCAAAATACCTCAAAGGTCTCCTTGAAGGCATGGGACTTGAAGAGATCACTTTTGATGACAACGGGTATCTTTTCGCCACCCTTCCCTCCAACACCTCGAAGAAGACTCCCGTGATAGGGTTTATCGCACACATGGACACATCTCCAGATATGTCTGGAAAACACGTGAAACCTCGAATTGTCACCGACTACGACGGCAAAGCCATAACCCTGAATGCAGAAAAAGGCATCTGCCTCTCACCAGAAGAATTTCCGGAATTGTTGAATTATATCGGTCAGGACCTGATTGTAACCGATGGCAACACCTTGCTCGGAGCTGACGACAAAGCCGGGATAGCAGAAATCATAGACGCTATCGCATGGCTGCAGGCTCACCCCGAAGTTGAACACGGCAAGATACGCATCGGCTTCAATCCTGATGAAGAAATCGGTCTTGGCGCCCACAAGTTCGATGTCGAGAAGTTCGGCTGCGAATTCGCTTATACCATGGACGGCGGCGCAATCGGCGAACTTGAATATGAAAACTTCAATGCCGCATCCGCAAAAGTAAAAATCAAAGGTCGCAACGTACATCCGGGCTATGCCAAGCACAAGATGATAAATTCAATCCGCGTCGCCAACAACTTCATCGCCATGCTCCCGCGCTGGGAAACGCCCGAGCACACAGAAGGCTACGAAGGTTTTTACCATCTTGTAGGAATTGAAGGAAGCGTTGAAGAGACAACCCTCACCTATATCATACGCGACCACGACCGCGCGCGCTTCGAAAGCCGCAAACGCGAGATCGAACATCTCGTGCGCAAGACCAACATGGAATATCCTGGCTGCTGCACCGTGGAAATCAAAGACCAATACTATAACATGCGCGAGAAAATCGAGCCAGTGATGCATATCATCGAGATTGCGGAAAGAGCCATGCGCGAAGCCGGGATAGAGCCTCGGGTGCAACCGATCCGCGGGGGTACCGACGGAGCGCAGCTCTCATTCAAAGGTCTGCCCTGCCCCAACATTTTCGCAGGAGGGGAGAATTTCCATGGCAGATTTGAATTCGTGCCCATCCAGTCAATGGAAAAGGCTCGTGATGTAATCGTGAACATATGCCGTATCGCCGCACAGGCATAGTGCTCAAAACCATGAAACTGTTTATAATTTGGACCTACCCGAACTCATAGTCATCACAGGGCCGACTGCGTCTGGCAAGTCGGCCCTTGCCATAGACATCGCACGCGCTGTCGGCACCGAGGTCATATCAGCCGACAGCCGACAGATATACAAGGGAATACCTGTTGTCACGGCAATGCCTTCGCCCGAAGAACTCGCCGCCGTGAAACATCATCTCATCGACATGCTTCCCCTTGACGCCTATTACAGCGCGGCGCGTTTCGAAGAAGACGCACTGGCGATAGCTGAACGACTTATAGAGCGCAACGGAACAGCTGTAGTCTGCGGAGGCTCGATGATGTATGTCGACGCCCTTTGCTACGGCATTGACATACTCCCCACAGTGCCCGGCAGCATCCGTCAGGATCTCGAAAAGAAATTTGAAAAAAAAGGAGGCGACTGGCTGAGAGAAAAGCTAAGACTGCTTGATCCGGAATATTATGGAATTGTTGATTTATGCAACACCAAACGTGTGTTTCACGCCATAGAAATCATTCTTGCCTCAGGGAAAACATATACCGAACTGCGGACAGGAAAGAAACGCAAGCGCCCGTTCCGCATAAAAAAGTACATGACAGACCTCCCCCGCGAAATCCTGTTTGACCGAATCAACCGGCGCGTAGACCTCATGCTTGAAAACGGACTTGAGGAAGAGGCAAGATCAGTGTATCACCTGCGCCATCTCAACTCACTCAATACAGTCGGACTCAAAGAGATGTTCGCATGGTTCGAGGGCACGATGGACCGCGAGACGGCAATCGCACGAATAAAGAAAAACACAAGGGTATATGCAAAAAAGCAGATGACATGGTGGGCACGCGATCCGGAAATCGTGAAAGGCGACCCCGACACGCTCCAGCGTCTTATTCTTCCTGATTCGAACGTCTGACCATCTGCACAGGCGAAGGATTCTCCGGCAAAGAATTCAAAGTGCGCGAATCGGGGTTCTTATGCTTCTTCATCTTTATTTTCACCTTGTCAAATCCCTTGCCATACACGCCGTTCACAGCTCCCTGCGTCACAAACGCATCCTCGTCAATGCTCTTTATAATACGGAAAATAGTGACCGATTCTATTTTGCGGCACCACACCATCAGAATCTTCACATCATGTTTTGAATACCATCCCTGCCCGTCAAGCACAGTCACGCCGCGGTGAGCCTCCTGATTCACGCGGTCGGCAATCTCCTTCCATTTCGGCGAGAATATAAAGAATTGTGTTGCCTGTCGGTTCGTATTGATTATCATGTCAGTAACATAAGACACGATGAAAGTCACCATGAAACCATAGACTATGGTGGGTATCCTTGCCTCTATCCGTGCGTCCCATCCGCCGTCGAAAGGCAGGAATAGGGAAGATGTCACAATAGACATATCCACAAATATCATCGTTCTGCCTATGCTTACATTGCTCTTTTTCGCCACCATTGCCGCCACGATATCCGTACCGCCCGAAGAGCCGTTATGTATGAAAGTCGTTCCTATTCCGAGACCACACAATATAGCGCCAAGAGCCACGCTTACCACGCGATCCGGCACAAGAGGATGCCCGATACTCATGAAAATGCTCTCGAACACTCCGATTCCGAAAGCCACTACCGTCACACCGAAAACCGTGCGCAGCACAAACGTGCGTCCCACAACCTTATAGGCGGCAGCCAGCAACAGAAGGTTTACGGCATAAGATGTCACCGCCACCGGTATTATGCCGTTGGTAGCGAAATAGACAAGGGTACCGACACCCGCCACACCCCCGATCACAATCTCATGAGGCCGGATAAAGGCACAAAACTCGAACGCATAAAGGAGAAGACCGAAGACTATGACTACATAATCTTTGGCATTGT
>CAMWMW010000194.1 GCA_947175455.1 uncultured Porphyromonadaceae bacterium
GTAATGGGGATTAATGGGGATTAATGGGGATGGGAGGGAGGGCTACTTTATTTTCAGGGGGATGCCGGAAACGGTGAGGTAGACTTCGTCGGCGCGTGAGGCGATGTATTGGTTGAACCAACCCTGCAGGTCTGTGAACCTGCGGGTCATGGCGTTTGGCGACACACCTCCGGAACCTATCTCATTTGACACGAAAATATAGACTGCGTCATCGTGGTCAGTGAATCTGTCAAACTCGGATTTCAGTTTTTCAAGTGATTCCGTGACATCTTCACCTGAAGCGAAAAAGACGTTTGTGACCCACATGGTCACGCAGTCAATCAATACCGTTTTCTGCGAAAGGTCATGTCGGCTGAGAAAAATCTCCTCTTCGATCGTAGACCACTCGGGTCCGCGTCTTGCCCTGTGTTTTCTGACGCGTTCACGAAATTCATCATCGGCAACACGGGCGGTTGCGAGATATACGGGAGTGTCTGAATGTTCAAGAGCCAGCTTTTCGGAGAATTCGCTTTTCCCCGATCTCTGGCCTCCGGTCACAAGTATTATTTTTTTCTGTCTCATATGCTGTGTCTCATATGTTGTGTCAGTCTCATGGTCTGTAGATGTCAGAAATGCTTTCAAGGTTGCCGGCTGAGGCTTCCACCTCTGAAAACGCACTTGTATCATCTTTTTCTATTCCCGGATAATAGAGGAGGAAAGGCACCGGGTCTGCCGTGTGACACCCTTTTTCGCAAAGCGAAGGATGGTCGGACATAACGGCAATGGCGAAATCTTCGCCATCGCAGAGTCTTTTCGCCAACGGACCGATAATCTCTCTGTCTATGTTCCGGATTGCGTCCAGCTTGGACCGGACATCCGTTTTGTGGGATGCGTAATCGCAGGCTTCTATGTGGAGAATCACGATATCATGGTCTTTCAGTGCCGCTATGGCGGCATCGCGTTTCGCTCTGTAAGCCGTGTCGCAGTCTCCAGTGGCTCCTTCCGGTCTGATCCATTCCGCCTGAATACCGTATGCAATACCCTTCAGAAGCGGCACCGCTCCTATTACCGCAGGACGGCTGAATTGAGGATGTCTGCTGACAAACGGCGCGTACGCTCTCGGTTTGTCTCCGCTCCAGAAAGCGATTCCTTCCGCATGTATGTCTGAAATCCGGCAACCGCCGGGGATAATACATATCCCTGATGTTTCCGATAGAGAATGGAATATCAGATCTGGAAATTTTTGTTCGAGGGTGTGGCGCAAATCCGCAGTGCCGTTAAGGGGGAGAGACGGGTCGGTGACAGCATACCGCATCACTGTGTCATCCGGCGAGACATCGATGCCAAGTCCTGTGGCTTCGAGAGGACCGCGCCCTGACGGCAACTCATCGGGAGTGTAACCGAGAATTGTAAGTATGGCGGTCTCGCTGCCCGGATAATGCCCTTCCGGCACCGTCCGCAAGGAACCGCATCTGCCGTTGGCGGCGAGAAAATCGAGTGCCGGAGTCTCGGCTGCCTGCAAGGGGGTCTTCCCGTTCAGCCGTTCCACAGGGCTGTCTGCCAGTCCGTCGCATATGACCAATATATGTTTCATCGCGTCAGCAGTTTCATCGCATCCTCTCGTCCGGCGTTTACCTTGTCGGGATAATGCGCGTCGGAATTAATCACTACAGGCAGAGAAGCGTTTCTGATTTTGTCCCACCATCTCAGTGCCGGAAAAAAGCGTTCTTTGTCTGCAAACGACTTGGTGTTGATCTCCACGATCACTCCTGCTGATGACGCGTGGCTCAGCACATCATCGACAAGAGCCTCATACCATGCAGCATTTTCAATTTCAGGATCTGCGACAGCTGCATTTCCGGCGATTTTGTCGAAGTGTCCGAGGATCTCAAATCCTCCGTCTTCAATCATGCGGATCACATTTTCGAAATATTTCTCCACAACGTATCTCAGATCATTTTTATAAGCCTCTTTCAAGTATCGGGCGAAGCGTTCGAACCTGCCGTCGCAATCGAGCCATACGCCATCCTGAGTCGGGACAAAATGCACCGAGGCAAGCCTGTAGTCAAGCTGCATATTCTGGAAATAGTCGATATGCGGACCGAAATCATGACTGATATAGTCTATTTCAAGAGAAGACAGTATTTTCATGCTGCCGTCATATCTGTCTTTAAGTTCCGCGGCATTTTCAAGATATGTCCCGATGTCTCCGGACTTCATGTTGCAGGGGGAGTCGAGACAAATGGGGGAATGCGGGGTGAACCCCCAGATTTCGAAGCCATCGCCGGCTGCGGCTTCCGCCATCGTCGCCATGGATGCGCGGCCGTCGCAAAATTCTGTGTGAGAGTGGAAATTGTATCTGTCTGTATTTTTGATTAATTCTGTTATGTCGGTGACATCCATGATTATCAGTCAACTTTATTAGGTAATGAAAGCCTCTTGTCTGAATTGAGGCGAAGGAAACGTGCGAACAGCACAAGCAAAAGCAGAGTAACGCCCAGTCCTGCTGCAAGAGCCCACTCATAGGCTATGCGGACTCCGAAAAGACGGTCGGTCAACGCGCCGAAGCCTTCAGGTGCGAAGAAGATATAGGTCACGGTCACGGCAGTCATGAAGAGAGCCGGAACGAGCGTTATGACATACAGCTTGTGCTCACGCGCCAGATAGACTGTGAGCGCCCACAGGGTGAATACCGCCAGCACCTGATTGCACCAGGCGAAATATCTCCACAAAGCCTCGTAGGGGAGCATCATTATGATGAAGCAGACTCCGAAAATAGGCAATGATATCAAGAGTCTCTTTGCTATCCTGCGTTGCTTCACACCCATGAAATCCGCCGCGATAAGCCTTGCGGAGCGCAGGGCGGTGTCGCCGGACGTTATGGGGGCGGCTATCACTCCGAGCACGGCAAGTATTCCTCCGGCAGTACCGAGCCATGACTTTGACACATCGTTGACCAGTATCGCCGGGCTGCCGTTTCCGAGGAAACTCTGCAGACCGTCGTAACCTCCGGTGAACGTGATTGCAGCTGCAGCCCATATAAGAGCCACGATGCCCTCTGTCACCATAGCGCCGTAAAACACGGGACGCGCATGTTTCTCGTTCTTCAGACAACGTGCCATCATCGGTGACTGGGTGGCGTGAAATCCGGAGATCGCTCCGCACGCTATAGATACGAACATCATCGGGAATATGGGATTCGCCTCAGGATTTGCCTTATGGTTGTAAAATTCGCTCCATATCTCCGGCATGGAAGAGGAGTGGGCATAAAGCGCCACCAATATTCCCACAGCCATAAAAAGCAGGGCGAATCCGAATACCGGATAGAGTTTCCCTATAAGTTTGTCGATAGGGAGGAGAGTCGCAAGCATGTAATATGCGAAAATCACTATTATCCAGAAAAGGCGATCGAGGCTTTCAGGTGTCAGCATTGCGAGCAGGTCGGCAGGGTTATACACGAATACCGCTCCTACAAGAATCATAAGCAGCAGCGAGAAACCGCGCATGGTGTTCTTTATTCCGTTTCCAAGCTGTTTCCCCACGATTTCCGGCAGCGAGGCGCCATTGTCGCGCACCGACAGCATCCCCGAAAGATAGTCGTGAACGGCACCGGCGAAAATGGTGCCGAAAACGATCCACAGGAAAGCCGCCGGACAGAACATCACACCCATTATCGCACCGAATATGGGACCGAGTCCCGCTATGTTCAGAAACTGGATAAGGAAAACCTTCCATGTGGGAAGTTCCACGAAATCCACTCCGTCGGCGTGTTCCTTTACCGGAGTAGGACGTGCGGGATCCTGCCCGAAAACTTTGGATACGAATCTGCCGTATGTGAAGTATCCCGCTATAAGTACGATGAGTGCTATGGAAAACGAAAGCATAACTTTTCTTTGTTAGTCGGAAATGGAGTGATGTGGCGGTATTGCCGTTCTGCTATCTGCCTTGCTCGGCGCGGTAGACATCGCTGCGGAGCCTGCGCAGAGACTCGCGGTCTTTCTCGGTTTCGTTCTCAAGAGAGCGTATCTGCGCTTTCATCGAACTCCCCTTGTTTATCGAAAACTTGCGGCGCATTTCGGCAAGGCGGGCGAGTTTGTCGTTGAAAGACTTTTCTGCCGCGAGATATTTCTTCATCATTGTCTTTCCACCCGGAGTGCGGAAATCATCGAGCGTGGTGTATGTGACACCTCCCTTCATCGGAAATATGAAATCCAGCTGTTTTTTTATCGGCTCCGGGGTTATTGCCATGATTTCTTCAAGGAGAGGGGTGTAGTCATCCTCGCCCCATGTCGCCTTGTAGTCGCGGATGAATGCGAAATCCGGTATGTTCTCTGTCTCCTCGGCATTGTAATTCCTGCGCAGGTCATTGACCTTGAAAAGATACACTGTAAGCAAGTCACCGAGCCGATTGCGGTCGGTCGCCCACCATCCCACGCCGTTGAGT
>CAMWMW010000195.1 GCA_947175455.1 uncultured Porphyromonadaceae bacterium
CTTCAGCACCATTGTTGCCAACCGTCTCAAATGCAACCACATTGGCAGACACAGTGGTTTTGATTTCCAACCCTTCGCTACCCTGTATCGCCTCACGGGAGAAAATTTTCACTACGGCAGGATCTCCCGCCACCGGCAGTGCGAACGATGCGTCTTCCGCCGGTTCTACGTTACGTCCGTTCACAAATACCTGGAACAGTCTGTTTCTGTCGCCTCCCACCTTGCCGGTAGAGAAATATTTGTGATAGTCGGGATCATAAGCAGACATTGTGTAGCCCACGGGAACGTAGAATTCCTCGTCAAGCCCCTTGAGAGGAAGACGGCCCGCGATATTTGGATTCTCCACAAATATCTTAGCCTCTTTCTCAGCACCTTCAAAGAAAATCACAAGCTGATGGTCTGCCTCTACTTCAGTAGCCTCAAGATAGAGGGGGCAATACTGCGCCATGACTCCGGGAGAAGGCCATGTGTAAGATTTGTCTTCAGGATTGAGCATCACAGCCTTCGGCACCCAATAGCCGGGACGCGCACTCCAGAATATCTGGGGTCGTTTTCCTGAAACCATAGCCGTGTATTTTTTCACTTCGCCTTTTTTGATTACAAGTCCGAGATCCTTGTATTCAATATCCGCTGCAAGTTCCTCTCCTTCACTTATGGTTATCTCCTCATCCTCGTCAAACGCACCGCGACGGAACACAAGACCCTCGGCATTCTTGAGATAAAGCGTTATTTCGACAGGTGTATAAACCTTTGCTGTCGCAGTAAACTCCACGACACAGCTCTTGGTTATCTTCAGGGCATACTTGCTCGCATTGAGAGCTGTTTTCTCTCCATCGACCGAGACCGACTCCATATTGTAATCTCCATCGAAATAGAACAGAAGATTATCTCCTTCGTCAACAGTAAGCTTATTGCCCATATCCGCGATCTGAGCTGCGGAATATGTCTTATAGGAAGAGGTGTTCGACACGCTGGTAATGCAGCTTTCACCATTTGTGAATTTAATCTGCACATCGCAGGCTGCGGGATCTTCATCATATACCAGGATCTCGACCTTGTCTCCGTTCTTCACAGGCACCTCAAACGACTTGTATCTGTTGACACTCTGCTCCACGCCGTTAAGTTTTACGCTTTTCACCTTGACTGTTCCGGGATTCTCGATGCACAGGAACTTGTCCTGGTCGGTAATCTCCACTTCCTGCACCCCCTTTTTCAATACGGGATGTGTAAAAGTCGAGAAATTATAATCGGCATTCACGGATTTGTCATATGTAAAATACGCATTGAACTTGTCAAGACCGTTCTTGACATCCACTGTGACTGTGCCGGCAGGCGAAAGTTTTTTGGTAGTCACGGTATATTCTGCGCCGTCCTGAAGCGAACCGATCCATTTATATACTGTCTGACCGTATGTCGCAGAACCTTTGGGCACCAGGTTTGTCTCCACCGGAACCTTGGTGTCACCTTTGACATATTTCTCGTGGATATTGAGAATCACATAACCCGGAGCCGGGGTGAATGTGTATCCTCCCGCCTCAGTTCCCGTCCACGACTTGGCGGCAGCATCGATTTCAATGTTCTTGCCGTTTGTTCCGCCCTCCAGTATCCTCACGGCACCGGGGTTATCCCAGTTTACTGTAAAAGAGAAAGCTGAAGCCCTGGCACTGATTCCCAAGACACACACAGCCAGAAGGCTGAAGATTGCAAGTAAAGATTTTCTCATATAAATAGGATTTTAATGAATATGGCGAGCCGGAAGCCGGGAAAGTGTTCCGGCTCGCCATATGCCGTGTTTGACAATTATTATCGAATGACGATCTTCCTGGTTTCGCCGGCTGCCATAACGATGTAGATGCCGGCGTCAAGACCTTTTACGGATATTCTTCCTTCTGCGTCAGCCACTTTCATTCCCTGAAGATTGAAAAGAAGGATACGACCCTCTGCTGACACTGTGTCTCCGTCATAACTGATCAGACTCGAAAAGTCATCGGTCGTGAGTTCCTCCACGCCGGAAGTCTCGAAAGGCAATGCATATACATCCCAGTATTGTGTTCCGGCAATTTTATCAATCTTGGACACAAGCAGCAGAGACTGGTTTCTGTTTTCGAATACGCTGATTCCGGAGAGTGTTCCCCGCTCATCGGGTCCATCGGTCAGGAAGGTGCGTCCCTCGGGAAAATCCACACTGCGAGCCTGCGCTATCAGGAGTTCCTCGACAGGCGACTGACCGGGATAAGCCCTTTTCACAAGCATCATGTATTCATTATGACTGTCTTTATGGAAGAAGTCGTGATTAAGTGTCTTGCTGTCGATATATGAAAGCGCATAATACACATTCTTGCCCATGTTCACCTCATCGATGCGGTCAAAGCTTCCGTCGCGGTTGAACCATAACACGCGGCCTATGTCATTGCCCTCTTCATCCTGCGAAGGCACACGGAGCTCGTTTGCATATTTGTAAGTATCGCCCACGATCACCCTGTCGATGTTGGATGTCATTCTCTCCGGGTCGGAATCAGGATCTATATCAAACTTATAGTTGACTGTAAGCACCTCCTTTACGGACTCAAGGTCCACGAAGTGGAAGACATAGTCACCCATATAATCCGTATCAATAAACATGGTCTGGGGTTCGTATCCCGGAAGGTCGCTCATGGTGATGAAACTCTGACTGCGCTCGAAGAGAGTGTGAGTCTTTGTTCCCTCGCCATTGTATACATAATAGGAGTGGATGGTGGCGTCATCATTACCGGCGACATAATCCTGTTTTGTGACTATGAATGAAGAAACCTTGCCGTCTTCACCGAAACGCACGTCCTGACGATAACGGAAATCTCCTACGGAAAACCATGAGGCAAGAATCTTCTCACTGTCGGTGCTCGGAGAAAGATAAGTCGGAATCCTGGCTGTCTGTATCAGGTCGAAGCCGTTGCCGTCTTCTTTCTCACGGTAAATGTCCACAACGAGCTTGTTGTTCTCGCGCATAGTCATCTCGGCGAGTGGTGAATGATACGGATTCCAGAAAGTATCCTCATAATATGAAACTATCATATGCATTTTGCCGTTTCTTCCGAGAGTCATCATGAACGGTGAGCTCTGCATGTCGCCGGCGAGCCTTGAAAGATACATATTCACATTGTGAATCGGCTGTATGGCATCTTCTCCCGGACGCACTCCTCTGTAAGTCACCATCTTGAGTCCATAGCCGCAATAATTGTCCCAATATCCCGGAATCACGATCTGCGAAGGATCGTCAATACTGCCACCTTCTCCGTCACCTCCGAGATCCGGCATCTCAAAATCACTTTCAGGCTCAATGTCCTCCATGAGGGTCATATAAACCTTCTCCTTGCCAGACTCGTCGGTAGTGGCGTATACATCGCCTACCTGATAAGGGATTGTGGTGATCATCTTGTTGTAGGTCTGCGAGACTCCTTCATAGTCTTCGGTCTGATATGTCTCGCCACCGAGCTGATACACGCGGTTGTGATAATTGTTGACGTAATAAGTTGTCTGAACCACAAGACCCACCATTATCTCATACTTCTCATCGGTATTGAAATAATTTTTTGTGACTATAGGCGTAAGCTCACATGCCGCAACCGCCACTTCACGGTGATACGGACCATAAAGCTCAAGATCCGCCTTGTTTGCCACCGAGTTCGGATCACGGAGCACGTCGTAAGTCTCATATGTCATCTTGTCCTTGATCTTTCCGATTTCCTTCATCGAAGCGTCATAGATAGTGAACTCGTATTCCTGAAGGATAGGACGGTTGTAATCCTCGCTAACCTTTATATAGGTATAGCGGAAATCGCTTGTATAGAACCAGGTGTCGCCCCACGGAGTGTCAATATCCTTGATACCGGTCGAGGGACCGAGCTGCACGATCGGCTCCTGCCCTGCCCTGACGGAACGCCTCGCACCGCTTGTCGCCGGATCTTTCTTCCCTTCAAGAACCTGATTGGCACGCATTATCATCCTCATTCTGTCGCTCTCGAACGGAGACGTTGTCTTGTTTCCCTTCCAGGCATACTTGCTGAGGTCAAAATTCGCATGATTGCCAATTGCCAAGGCATCCGCCGCTCCTAACGAAAGAGCCGGAATAATCAGTGACATGGCGGCTTTAGTAAAAATACCCATAAGCTTTGAATAAAGTGTTAGTTCTTTTGTCATCATGACTCATCTTTACAAGACATTCAGACAATATGAATAGATAAATTGATTTAAGTCATACTTGTGATTTGAGACAACCCGAGTTTGTGTTCGTTTTGTCATTTCAATCATGTGCCGCAAATTTAATATTTATTTTTTAAATTCTGTATAACAAATCCTAAAAATTTTTCATAAAATTTAATTTTTTCTAACACTCTGAGACATTTTTCCATTTTATCAGTGTAAATAT
>CAMWMW010000196.1 GCA_947175455.1 uncultured Porphyromonadaceae bacterium
GCCCAGATGGCGGAATCGGTAGACGCGCTGGTCTCAAACACCAGTGGAGCAATCCGTGCCGGTTCGACCCCGGCTCTGGGTACTGAACTGAGGGCTCTCACAGCGAGGGTCCTCTTTTCTTTTTTAGCAATGACGCATTTCCCATTGCTGATATGCGGGTGCAGGGGTGCTGACAGGGGATTTGAGGGGGATTTTTATGATTTTTTTTGAAAAATATCCGTAACAAGTTTGATGTTTTGCTTTAATTGCTTATATTTGTGGGCGGAATAGAATCTATTACAACCCTATACACCCGATATCAAAAGAAATTTTCAATTAAATATCAAATTCAGTATGAACAAGACAGATTTAGTAAACGAGATCGCGGCTAAGGCCCAGTTGAATAAAGTAGCAGCAAAGGCTGCCCTCGAAGCTACACTCGAATCAATCGAGCAGGCTCTTGCAAATGATGATAAGGTTCAGCTTATCGGCTTCGGCACATTCTCTGTTGTGGAGAAAGAGGCACGCACCGGTATCAATCCGCAGACTAAGGAGAAAATCCAGATCCCCGCGCGCAAGGTCGTTAAATTCAAACCCGCCGCAGAACTCGCAAAATAAAAACCTATCCGGTAAGATTTTCAGCCTGTTCCCACGGAGGGAGCAGGCTTTATTTGTATATCATCCCGATTTTTTGTATTTTTGCAGATTCAGAAGCTGTTTGGGAAACTGTTTGAATCTGATTGCCGGATTCTTTATAAGATTTTATGAGAATCGGATTTATGCGGCTTCCCGGAAGCGGTTTTCAAGTGTGATTAATTTAACTGACTGATGACAATAGAGAATATCATAGCGGAAGGCGTTGTGAAAGCTGTCAAGGAGCTTTATGGCGCTGATGTTGAGCCGAAGCTTGTCGCTCCTTCGGCTACTAAGAAAGAGTTTGAAGGTGATCTGACGGTAGTGGTGTTTCCGTTGCTGAAGATTTCCAGAAAGGCTCCCGATGCTACTGCGACCGAGATAGGGGAGTGGATCGTGAAGAATATCGATGCGGTTGAGCGATTCAATGTGGTGAAGGGATTTCTTAACATAACTGTCAGTCCTGCTTTCTGGCTCGGACTGCTTCATGAAATTGCCGCCGATCCCGATTTCGGAATCCGTAAGGCGGACGATTCTTCCGATCTTGTGATGGTGGAGTATTCTTCGCCAAATACCAACAAACCGTTGCATCTGGGTCATGTCCGAAACAACCTTCTCGGTTATTCGCTGTCGCAGATTCTCAAGGCAAACGGTCATAAGGTTGTCAAAACCAACATTGTCAACGACCGCGGAATACATATATGCAAGTCCATGCTCGCGTGGAAGAAGTGGGGAGAGAACGCTACTCCGGAATCCGCCGGGAAGAAGGGAGATCATCTGATAGGCGATTTCTATGTGGCTTTCGACAAGCACTACAAGGCTGAACTCAAGGAGATCATGGAACGCGAGAATGTCTCCGAGGAGGAGGCTGAGAAGAAATCGGCACTTATGGCAGAAGCTCGCGAGATGCTCCGCAAATGGGAGGCAGGCGATGAAGAGGTGCGCGGTCTGTGGAAGATGATGAACGGTTGGGTTTATGCCGGGTTCGATGAGACTTATCGCCGACTCGGTGTGGACTTCGACAAGATATATTATGAATCCGACACTTATCTTGAAGGGAAGGATCTGGTTCTCGGCGGCATTGAGAAGGGTATCATGTATCGCAAGGATGACGGCTCTGTATGGGCAGACCTTACGGGAGACGGTCTTGACCACAAGCTGCTGCTGCGTGCCGACGGCACTTCCGTGTATATGACCCAGGATATAGGTACCGCAAAACTGCGTTATCAGGATTTCCCGATTGACAAGATGATTTATGTCGTAGGAAACGAGCAGAACTATCATTTTCAGGTTCTGTCGCTTCTTCTCGACAAACTCGGCTTCAAATGGGGCAAGGACCTGACTCATTTCTCCTATGGTATGGTGGAGCTTCCCGAAGGCAAGATGAAAAGCCGTGAGGGTACGGTGGTGGATGCCGATGACCTTATCGACACTATGGTTGCCTCGGCTGCGGAGATGGGTGCCGAGCGGTTTGCGGAGATGCCCGCGGAGGAGAGTGCGGAGATTTCACGCATGGTGGGTCTCGGTGCGTTGAAATATTTCCTTCTGAAAGTGGATCCGAGAAAGAACATGCTTTTCAATCCTAAGGAATCAATTGATTTCAATGGAAATACCGGACCGTTTATCCAATATACGTATGCACGTATCCGTTCTGTAATAAGAAAGGCAGAAGGTTTTGACCCTGCTGTCACCCCGCAGAGCGAACCAAATGCGAAGGAATCCGTTTTGATTCAGAAAGTGGCAGACTTCCCGTCGGTTGTGGCTGAGGCAGGACGCAATTATTCCCCCGCACTGATAGCCAACTATGCTTACGACCTTGCGAAGGAATACAATCAGTTCTATCATGACTATTCCATTCTGCGCGAGGAAAACGAGCAGAAACGCAACCTCCGCCTTCTACTGTCGATGACAGTGGGCAGAACGCTGAAGAGCGCGATGTCTCTTCTCGGCATAGAGATGCCGGAGCGCATGTAGCCTCTTGCCTATTCATACAGGTCAAATCAAATAAAATTAATAAATACAAACAAATTAAGTTGTAAATTGATATGGAATATAATAGTTCAAGAATGACGCCTCCCCCTTTTTATAGCGGTCAGGAGGTTGTGGCTCAGACAAACGCGGTGATGAAACGCGTTTATGTGCGTATGTTCATAGGTCTGCTGGTTTCTGCCTTCTGCGCCCTTGGCGTGGCAAGCTCACCGGCGGCGCTTACTTTCTTCTTCGGAAACCGTCTTGTGTTCTGGGGTATGCTTATCGCCATGTTTGTCATGGCATGGGTGATTCCTTCGAGAATGGAGAGAATGTCATCAGGCGCGGTGCTTGGTCTCTTCGTGCTCTTTTCAGCACTGATGGGATGCTGGCTGGCTCCGATTTTCCTCGTTTATCGTCTCGGCACGATTGTCTACACTCTTTTCATCACCGCCGGCACGTTTGGCGCGATGTCAGTCTACGGCTATTTCACCAAGACCGATCTCTCCAAGATGGGCTCCTATCTGATGATGGCGCTTTTCGGTCTTATAATAGCCTGTGTGGTCAACATCTTCTGGGCGAACTCCACCTTGGAATGGATTATCTCTATTGCCGGAGTATTGATCTTCACCGGTCTTACAGCCTGGGACACACAGCAGGTAAGACGCATGGCTGCCGCCAATCTTGAGCCGGCGCTTGCCGACAAGCTTGCCACAATGGGTGCCATGAACCTTTATCTCGATTTCATCAACCTCTTCCTGTTCCTGCTCCGTATTCTGGGCGGTAACAGAGACTGATTTCTCAGATCATGACACGCGAGGAATTAGAGAATCTCCTGCGCAATGCAGTGGAGGATTATATCGCCGATGAAGAGGCTTATGATGACAATGCGCGTCTGCGCATCGATCCGCAAAGCAAGGATGTCAGCATAACCGATGGCGCTGACGAAGTCGAAGATGCCGACTATTATGATGTTATGGACCTTATAAAAATGAGTCCTTCAGACCCCGGGAAATGGGAGGTTGACGAGGATGCCGTGAAATCGGTCGCCGAAGAATATATCGGTTGAGAAAGATACATAAGGAAGAAACTGTAAAAAATAAAATGCCGCGCGAATCCGTGCGGCATTTTATTTTTATTGTTGTCGGTTTATGTTCAGGCGGGATAGAGCATGAGTGGTTTTTCCATGCTCCATCCTCTGGAGGCGTTGCGCAGATAGAGTTTTGCCAGACCGCTGATACCGCGGCAGTGTCGGCGCAGTTCTCCCCATAATTCTGAAAGATCGTTGATGGAATTGACCATAAACTCAACGACCGTGCGCCCGTGCATTACAAGGCGCGCGAAGAGTCGGTCGCCGTAGCAGATCGGTCTGTCGCCCTTTGACGCGGGTGATGCAGGGCGGCGGTAGGGATCGAATGAACGGCGGATGCCACGCATCCCCGTTGCAGTTGAAGAACAAGTAGTGGCAGTCATAGTCATTTAGTTTTGAAGTTGAGTTTATTTGTTTATTATGATGCAAAATTATTCTGTCTTGATGCCACGGTTTTGCAGTGCAGTGCTAATGAATGTTAAATCAGCCGGATTGGAATTTTATCGGGCACGCGCTTTTGTGCTGTAATTGCACGGACTTTTTATTTTGATGGAAAATTCTTATATTTGCAACAGCTTAACAAATAAAACGATTACATGAAAAGATCTTCAAAAAATCTGATTTCCATGACAGTTGCCGCGAGTATGATTTTCCCGGCGGGCAACCTGACCTGCGG
>CAMWMW010000197.1 GCA_947175455.1 uncultured Porphyromonadaceae bacterium
GATCCTGCCGAAGAGGGTGACTGTAAGCCTCGCCGAAGGTGCGCGCAACCTGATTGAAACCCACAGAGGCGTTGAGGCTGAGATTAAACATCGATTCAACCCTGGTTTTGTTCACATCCCTCTGCGCTTCAAGCACGGTCTGCCGTTTAGACATTATTGCCGGACTATTCTCCCTGGCATACACCAGAGCACGCTCTTCCTGAATATTTATTGCCGCAGGTTTGCCGGGCAGCACCACCTCTATCTCGGTGTCTGAATCAAGTCCGAGATAAGTGGCAAGAGAAAGGCGCGCCCTCTCTATTTCGATTCTGGCATTCTCCAGAGCGTTCTCGGCATTCACCTTGTCGAGTCGCAGCGTCAGAAGATCGGTCTGGGATATGGCTGCGATGCTGAAACGACGTTCCCCGATTATCAGCAGCGTGTCGCTGGCGGCAAGATTCTCTTTTGCCAGCCGGAATTCCGTCTGCGCCAAGGCGAGAGCGAAGAAATGACTCACAGTCTCCTCCGACACTGTCTCCATGTTGTAGACAAACTCCCTTTTCACTTTCTCATATTTCATCGGTTCAATACGCTTCTCCCAGCGGAACGCATTGTATCCGATAAGATTCTGGCGATAACCGAGTCTGACAGGCACCGATGAAAACTGATTACCCTTCATCGCCCCGAAATTGCGCATATATTCAAGATCGCTTTCAAGATAGAGGGAGCCGCCGAGAAAATCCACATTCTGCGTAACAGTCAGCCCGGCTGAGGCTGTGTACATCTGCTGACTGCGGAACACATCGACATCCTGCTGCGAATCATAACGCGTTGTGATGTAGCGGTAATATTGGGCAGGGGTCAGATCGAGCGACATGCCGGGAAGCCGGTTTGCCTTGAACGTGCGCCATTCCCAATATCCGGAGGCATAAAGATTACGATTACGGAATGCATTAAGGGAGCTGTCGTTGGCAAGACGCACGGCGTCTCCGAGCGAGAGACCCATCCTCCCCGCTCCCGAGGCAGCCACACTTCCTGCAAACAACGCTATCGCGATTATCAGTCTTCCTATATTCATGTTTTCAATTATTACTCTTTGTTCCCCCCTTTTTTCAAATGGCGCGGGTTGTAAATCAGATAATAGACAAGCGGTATCACAAAAATGCTGACCAGCGTTCCCACCACCATCGAGCCGATCATGGCAACGGCGAGAGGCCGCTGCAGCTCAGATCCCATGTCAGATGTGAAAAGTACGGGAAGCATCGCAAAGATTGTGGTCAGCGAAGTCATCAATATCGGTTTGAGGCGTCGCTTGCCCGCTGTATGGACAGCCTCGGCAATCGGCATTCCCTGCCTGCGCAATTCATTGATGGAATCGAGTTTAAGGATTGAATCATTGACCACGATTCCACATGTCACGATTATTCCGATCGCCGACATCAGATTCAGTGTCTCTCCGCAGACAAGAAGGGTCAGCAATGCAAACGACACATCGACCGGAATCTCCAGAAGCACTATGAGTGGCTGCACAAAACTTTCGAACTGGGCACAAAGAATGAAATACATCATCAGCAGCGACACAAGCAGAATCACTGTCAGCTCTTTCATCATCTTCCGGTTGGAGAAGATCGAACCGGTGAACGCCACATCCGCCATCTCCTCCGCCATCGCGACCTCTTTCAACTTCTCGATCACAGCATCAGTTTCTCCGGCTTCCACATTAAGTTCCACAGGGAGATACTCACCCGCGCCGGAGGCGTTGATAACCCCCGGCACATCGCGCTTAACCGCGTGGGCAAGGGCGGACAGTGGAATGCCGGGCCGGCTGCCATCCTTTCCTGCAGACGAAGACACCAGCTCCGTTGCAAGCAATTCATCGGGAGTTATCCCTCTGTCGGAAATTCTTACCGGTATATAATCCTGATATGACCGGAGTATAGTGGTCTGCGAACCTTTAAAAGCCACGTCTATTGTGTTGCGCACATCAGAAGCGCTGACTCCATAGAGAAGCATACGTTCAGGATCCATGCGGATATCTGTCACCTCTTGTCGCGGAATATCCTTCACATGCAACCCCGTGGCTCCTTCCACCGCTCTGCACAGGCGTGCCGCCTTTTCCACCGAGCCCCCCGCATATCCGGTCATAAAACGTGCCTCCAATGGCACTTCCCCGGAAGAAAACACCTGCTCGAACGGATTCGACGGTACACTGAACCCACACACGGCTGCCGGATATTCTCGCCGCAGGAAAGATGTCAGGGAATCCTTGAATGCCTGCAATTTGTCGGAGTCCGACACCCGGAAATAAAACTCGGTTTCCGACGCCCCCTTTTCAGAATTGTCGCCGAGCATGAAATCCTGTCGCCCCACAAATGCCGCCCACTCTTCATTGTCGACCGCCCCGGCGACCTTCTCGGAGCGCACGCGGTTTTCGTCTATGTTTATGTTCTCATTCCAGTTTACCGAGAGTATTGTTTCCGTACTGTCAATACGGGGCAGACGCTCCACGTCGAGAGCTTTTGCAAGCGGAAACAAAGACGCTATGACGAGAATGACAAACAATATCGTAGCCGATTTGTGGGAAAATATAAAATCAATCCCTTTGTCATACCATCCGGATCCTCTCTCCTCCCCGAAGCCTGCCTCTGCCTGCGAAATGTCTTTCTTTCTCCCTTTCTCCACGATAGAGACAAGCACAGGCAGCAATGTGATGCCTGTTGCATAGGAAGAGAACAGCCCGGCGGTGATCGAGAATGCCTGATCTGCAAATATTGCTCCGGCAATGCCGCTCATGAACACGAGAGGCAGAAAGACGGCAACAGTGGTGAGCGATGAACTCAGCATCGGCGTGATCATCTCCGTCGTGCCCCGAACGCAGCTGTCTTCAAGCGAATAGCCCCGCTTGCGATACTGCATGATATTCTCCGCCACGATGACGGAATTGTCGATCATCATACCCACGGCAAGTATGAGTCCTGCCAATGATATTATATTGATCGAAATATGGAAGAGATAGAAAAGAAGGAATGTTATGATCACTGCAACCACGACAGTGAATCCGATAACCACCGGCATCCTCCAGTTGCGCATGAAAAGAGCGCACACAAGAAAGACAAGCACAAGACCCAAGATCAGGTTCTGACGCAAGTTGCTTATCGTGAAATCGAGCAGCTCCGTCTGGCTACGGGTCTTGGTTATCGAGATGTCGGGATATTGGGAGGAGAAATACTCTATGGTGCTGTAAATCGCCTTGTCACGGTCTGCCATGCCCGACGCCTCATTCTTGATCACCGCCATCGTCACGGCGCGGTGTCCGTTGAAAAGAGAATACCCCTGCGCCTGACATTCCGCGAGCTCCACTTCACAGAAATCACCCAGGCGGTGCATTCGCCCGTTCTTCATCAGAGGCACATTCTCCACATCCTCCGGTGTGCGCAGTTTGCCGGATATGTGGATACTGTATTCATAATAACCATCGCGGACCGTCATGCTTCCCGGCTCGGCATTGTTGTCCTTAAGGGCTTTCTCAACGTCTGCCAAGGTTATTCCGGCAGAGTGCATGCGGTCATAATCGGGCGTTACGCGCAATTCTTTCCCCGGCACTCCGGATATATCCACCAGCGCCACTTCGGGCAGTTGTTCGAGGCGGCGTCTGACGATATTGTCAGCGACATCATAGAATCCGGGAGTGGGTCCGGAGGCTGCGGTAAGCTGGAGGTAAGTCACGGGAATGTCCGCCACGGATGCTTTAACAGCCTTCGGACGGCTGATATCCCGTGGAAGCGAATTCATGGCAGCGTCTATTTTCTCGTTAACCTCGATAAAGGCGAGATCCGTGTCAACGCCATAATCCATCGTGAGTCGGATGATGCCATATCCGTCGCGCGTTTCGCTCCGGATATCCGACAATCCCCCGACCTGCATCAGTTCGCGCCGGAGTGGAGCGACAACCATGTTCTCAAGTTCGCGGGCGTCCAGAGATGCGCCGTCCGCCCTGACCGCGATCCGGGGAACATCGACATCAGGCAAGAGCGACACCGGAAGCGTCACGAACGTAACACACCCTAAGATCACGAGGGCAAGAAAACTCATCAGCACGGCAATACGCCGCTGTAACAGAAACCGTATCAAATCAATGGTAGCGTTTAATGTTGGATTACCGGAGTCTGGTGGGCGAGGTTTTCGTTGCCGTCGGTAATCACTGTCTGACCGGCTGTCAACCCTTCGAGAATCTCTCGGCTGTCGAGATTCTCAATGCCCGTGGTGACATAGTTCCACATCGCTTTGCCGTCTTCCAGTGTGAAGACAACTTCCCTGCCCGAACGGAGCACCACAGCGCTCTTCGGCCCCACCAACCGCTTGCCAA
>CAMWMW010000198.1 GCA_947175455.1 uncultured Porphyromonadaceae bacterium
ATTCATTATCTTTACGTTCTGGCTATTCTTGCTTTGCCGACAATCGTAAAGGCTCAGACTCCGAAAGACGTTGCAGCCTATGATGCCGAAAGCGCGAAGCAGTCGGCGACTGCCGACATTGCCAACTGGATGAGTTACCTTCCGGATGATGTGTTTGTTGCGCACGTCTCGATTCCCGGAACACACGACACTGCAACGGGTCATGGATTCAACGCGACAGGTATAATCTCCGCTTCGACACATGCCTCGAATTCGCAGACCCAGACCGCGACTCTCGACGAGCAGCTTGCAGGCGGTATCCGTGCATTCGACTTCCGCCCCGGTCTATCAAGCGACAAGACCTATCTTAACTGTAACCACGGCATATCCCCCACCCAGCTATCCATGGAGGATGCCTTCAACAAACTTACCGACTATCTGGATGCCCATCCGGGTGAGTTTTTCGTAATTCATCTTTTCCGCGGAAACGTATACTCTTCCGGTGCTCCGCTCTATGCATACGACAGTGCTTCGGACAAGGAGAAATACAATCAGCTTTTCGATGAGTTTTTCAACAAGGGAAAATTCAGCAATTACATTATTGACTACAGCCCTTATCTCAAGGTCAAGGATATGAGGGGCAAAATGGTGGTGTTCAGACGCGACAGAATCGATTTCGCGCATGTCGCAAAAGCTGGCAATCTGAGCGGATGGCCGTCTGACACTGAAATGTGGACTTCATCAAGCCGGACTTCCGTAACACATGCGTCAGACCCGACAGTCAGAGGTCTCGTAACTGTTACCGACGTGTCTTCACCGAGCGGTGACTCAGAACGTGAGATTGAGCTTGAATCTATCAGAAACATAAACGAATACGCCCGTACGCAGACAAGACCCAACGATGCGAAACGCGCCGGTTCCTACAAACCGTTATGGGTGATGTGTTTCACATCGGGAGCTCTTGACGGAGAAAACAGAACCGGTTATGCAAAGAACGCATCTTACACCAATCCGCTTCTGACACAGCTCATCAAGGAGTCTGATATAAAGGGTCCTTCGGGAATCATATTCTCCGACTGGGTGCTCACAGACTCGTACGGCTCGTATGCCACAATGGGTGTGGATCTGGTACCCTCCATAATATACAATAACTTCGATTACATTTCCGAGTTCATACTTGACGAAGACCTTTTCGCCGATGTCGAGACAGAAAGTTTCTGGGAAGCCGATAAGAAATATTTCATGCGCAATGTAGGCACGGGCAACTTCCTCTCTGCCGGACAATGGTGGGGAACACATGCATCTCTCAACAAATACGGAATAGCGATAATGCCTACCATGACTCAGGAAGGGACATACAATCTCAACACTACCCTGAGCAATGCCGGAGCAAGCATGGGTTCAATAGGCGCAGATATATATGTTGACAACCCTACCCCGGCGGAATTCTCTTCTTCTCATTTAGGAGGCGGCAAATTCATTTTCAGCATAGGCGACAAGAATCTTGGTGTCGCCGGAGAAGCGGGGGAGAATTTCCGCGATGACGGCACAACCCCCAATGTCGACCTTGTCGATGCCGATGAGAGCGATCCCTGCCAGCAATGGGAGCTGATTGAAATCGAGAAATACTTCGCTGATGCGGTTTCAGAGGCTACTCCGTCAAACGGTGTCGATGTGTCCTACAAAATTACAGGTCACAGATTCTTTGGAAACGACAGCGACAACTCTTCATGGATATTCGGAACAAGCAGAAACGCGGAATGTGACATAGCATCCGGAGGTGATTCCGACCACCAGAAAATGCTGCGTATGTTCAACAGAAAGAAAAACGGAACTTCCTGGAATGCCGCATGGACGCTCAGAAAAGAAATCTCAGGTCTGCCGGACGGCATATACCGCCTTACATGGGATGCCTACCCTGCAAACATATATGATGCCACGATGTCGATAAACGGAGAAGACGTGTCTTCCCAGATTCTAAAGAAACAGGGGTCTGCAATTCCGACATCAGAAAATACAGGTAGTATTATTAAACCTAACTATAACTTCGAGATGAATATGACCGCTGCCATTGCCGAGGTCAACACGGGAGACTTCAGATGTTCCGTTGACCTCAATATAAAGGACGGCAGACTTGTCATAGAGGCGGCATCTCCCACTCATTCATCTGCAAACGCACTGTTGCTCGACAATTTCACTCTCGTATACTACGGACCGGATCCAGCCGCCACATGCGAGTTCCTCCGGAAAGTAATAGATGACACCGACGCAAGAATCGCTAATCTCACCGAGGAGCAGCAGACAGGATGGGAAGAAATCATATCTCCATACCGCGAAATGGTGGCGACAGGAAATGTGACCGGCGATGGGACAACCGAAGCTTATGAGATATACGCCAAGCTGCGCGAACACCTCTATTCTTTCGATGACGAAGAAATGAATATGTCTGGTGCCATAATCAATCAGAGCTTCGAACTCGGCACAGGATTCGGATGGAACATCACATACGCAGGCGACACTGGTGTAAGAGAAAATAACGGTGTCTACGCGATGAATGTGAACGAAGACGCTGGAAATTACCTTTTCAATACACATCAGGATGGCAGAGGAACCGTTTTGTCCCAGACAATACCGGGGCTTCCCGCAGGTCATTACAGACTTATCATGACGGCAGCAAACGATCCCGGGCAATACCTATGGGTTGATGTCAACGGTCTCCGCAAACGCAGTGAACACCCTTTGACAGGCGATGCATCGGAAAGTGATGTGCTTACATTTGAATTCGATGTGGCTGAAAATACAGAGGAGGTGACAATCTCGATATACGGAGCCAACGATGACGGCTCATGGGATGATTTCGGAGGAAACTGGTATAAGGTCGACAATATAAGACTTTACAGACATGGAGAAGTGAAAGTCTGCGACTTCTACGACCGTCTCGACCGTGCTATAACACGTTTCTCCGCCATCGCCTACGAATTGCCTGAAAAATATGCAAAACAGTGGAATCCTGCAAAATACAGGAATTATTATATCGAACATATAAACAGCGGACACCTCTCCGACCCGATGGGAGGAAGCAACGGTCTCAACGAAATCAACGAGATGTATGGCGAACTGCGCACCCTTATCTTCTCTCAGACTGAGGAAGGCGCGGATATGAGCGGGGCAATCCTGAACCAGAGCTTTGAGTTGGGAGATCTCACAGGCTGGAATGTAAACATGGATCCGATCGCCGACACCAAGGTTACTCTCGGAAATCAAGATGATGTATACCGCACTGATGGTCTTGACGGACAATACCTCTTTAACTCCGATATCAATGATAAATCCGCACCGGTATATCAGACAGTGACAGGTGTTCCTGTAGGACGCTACCGGCTTGCCGCATCCGTGGCATCGGATGAGGGAAATGTTTTCTACCTCGCTATAAACGGCGTGTCTGGGAATCCGGTCACCACATCGGGAAAAACAGCTTTCGACAGAGCTGAAGTAGAATTCGAAATCACTGAAGACGCGTCAGAGATTCTGATCGGTCTTTATCCTGCCATCGGAGGCAGGTTTGACTCCGACCTCGCGCCGTCTGAAATGGGCGCTTGGTTCAAGGCAGACAATTTCGAGCTGACATTATTAAGCAAGAACTCCGAAGTGGAGTGGACAATGGGCAACGGAGTCTATGACACTCTGATTTTGCCGTTCGATTCCGAGATACCCGAAGGTATGGCGGTATTCATCTCCGAAAAGACGGATGACACAATCGAATCAGATTATTATCAGGTTCTCGAACTGCTTCAGGTCGACAAGATCGAGGCAAACACTCCCTACGTGGTTCGTAAAATCGAAGAGTCAGAACCGGCAACCCGTTCGGCATCTGTAAAGGTGAGTGGAAACAACTTCACTTTCACCGGTTCCGCCACCAATGACCCGGATCAGGACACATACACTACAGGTCTTCTTACAGGTACTCTCGGAGGCCGCACGATTGACGACGGAGACTATGTGATGACCGATGAAGAAGGCAAACATTTCTTCACACGTTACGAACAGAACGTAGAAGGGATAGCTGTTCCTGCCAACCATGCCTATATCGCCAACGAAACCGTAAGCGACCACAAACCTATCCTCTTCCTTGAGCAATATGAAGACTTGGGCGATCTGGAAACAGGAATTAAAGACATCCTGTCTTCGTCGGAAACGATTGTTGACGTATATTCATCGGAAGGCACGCTGATCCGCAGGAAAGTCGAGATCCGCCGCGCCCTTGAAGGTCTCGGCAAAGGTATCTACATTCTGACAGACGGCAAACGCTCTCTGAAAGCAATCCGATAACAGCCTCATTTCTGACAACAAAAACGGTTGCGG
>CAMWMW010000199.1 GCA_947175455.1 uncultured Porphyromonadaceae bacterium
ATCTACCGCGTCCTTACTCGCCGCTTCTTGTGCACGGGGTTGACGGATATACGCCCGACGGCGACTCACGCACTCCCGGCAAAGAACTAATGCTCTTTGTCGTGGCGGTTGATCCGACGACCAACAATCCCGTGGTCCGCGCGGTAAACGGTCGCAAATCGCAGAAAGAAGATGAATTCTCAAGTGTTCCGCGAATACCGGCTGGTACGAAGGTGGTGATTCTTGCAAACTCACTTTACGAGACGCAGAAAGAGGTTGACCCCGATCTGATTGTGCCTCAGCCCACGAAGATATATCTTCAGAAAAGAGGTATGAACCAGGTTGTTTCCGACTATTTCGAATCGCAGCGCAAACGGATTCCCTTCTCCAAGGCTATAATCGCCGAGCAGGCGATAGCCAACTTCAAGGTTCGCGGCAACCGGACCCTCTGGGCGGGACGCGCAGGCAAATTCAAGATGAATGTGCCCAGAATGGGATTGCAATATGTCTATTGCACCGAGGGTCTGCGCTGGCAGTTCAAGCGTGAGCTTATGCACAAAGGGAAATGGACTGTAGAGGATGTCATAGCGTTGGCGAAGATGTTTTTCACCGGAGAGGATGTTCCCAAGACGGCTCTCCTGCTTGCAGGAAAGAATCTGTTGGAGCAGATACAGTGCATCGATTTCTCGAAGCATCCTGAAATACAGATTTCGACCAAGGTAAACAGCGTAGGCTGGACTGTGACCAATTTCCATACCGTGTTCGGAGACATAGAGATCAAGCGTGAACCCACGCTCGACCGTCTCGGATGGAGCAATTCCGGCGCATTGATCGGGGAAAACCGCCTTGTGCATTATGTCTATTCCTCGGAACACAGTTTCAGCGACCGTGTCGACGGGGAGGAAGCTACCCGCAACGGCATTCTTATCTGGGATGCGCTCGCGCTGAAAGGAAGCTGCCATATATGGATTGACGGTGACAGCGACAGACCCACGGGTGGCTCGTTCGCCTTCCGCATGTGGAGCGGTGAGGAAGCTCCGTCAGACGCGGTGTCGGGAGATATATTCTATCTTACGTCAGACTGCCCGGGAATGTCACCGTCCGCACGTATCGGACAGATATGGCAGGCGGTGAAGACGATGGGTGACGATGGATCCGAGAAAACCACGTGGCAGCCTTATTCCGGCGAGATTGAGGTCAGCTGAAAGCGCGAGTCATGAACAAACATATACATATAATGTAACATGAAAAAGACGTATGGAGTAAACGGGATGATGGAGTGGAATGCCATCATCCCCGTAGGGCGCACTTCGGTAAGAGTGCATTTTACCGGCGGAACCGTCACCGGCTACGGAGTGTCGCCTGCGACATTCACCACCGACAACCCGGCTGTGATACACCTGATAGAGAACAGTCACTGGTTCCGTCACCGCAAGATAATGCTTCTCAAGACCGAAGGTCCGCCGGCAAGAAGGAAATAGCGGCAAACAGTTTTAAACAAGCTCTTATAATTTATGGAATGATATGGAAGTCAAGATAAGGGAGATGGTGTCGGGAGTGCTGAAATATCTCGATGAAAACGAAGAAATGATAGTTGACAAAACGGAATTCGGATACCCGGCGGCATCTCTCCCGGATCTTGTCGCCGAGGTGTTGCCCGAGGTGGCGGAGAGAACCGTAGCCGATGCCGAACGCGGAGATATCGATGAATGGCTGGATATGGAAGGTGATTTCGAATGGGTGTCGCCGGGCACGGGAGAGATGGAGCTTCCGGAAGATTTTCTCCGTCTTGCCGTGTTCCGGATGAGCGACTGGAAACGCTCCGTGTCTGTGGCTGTTTCTTCGGATTCACCGGTATATTCGCTGCGTTTCAATCCCCGGTGCCACCGCAAGGGGATAAGGAAATCGCCGATGGTGGCTGTCGTGGAGGGGACAGGGCGCAGGAAACTGGAATTTACCGGTTCCACCGATGCAGGGGCGTATGTCGAGCTTGCGGGCTATGTGCCCCGACCGGCGGGCGATGATCCTGAAAAACTCTGGATTCCCCGAAGTCTCGTGAAGAGAGTCATCATGAACGCGGCGTCAAGAATCAGGGAAATCCGAAACTGACAAGACCCCGTCCCGTTTGCAGGGATGGGGTCTGACTGTTCAAAAACATATGGTAAAGTTTGCAAAACGGGAAACAAGCGTGTCGGCGGGTTTGCACAGGTTGAATAATCTTTGTATATTTGCGGCATATACTTATCGGCTTATAATCTAACACCAAATGTTAAAAAAAATCAGCGTAATTGCATTTGCGGCAACGATGCTCACCGTGTCGGCTGCCGAAGACTGGGAGAACCCCGCCAGGTTTGCGGAAGGTCGTCTCCCCCACAGAGCGACAGCCTATCCTTATCCTACGGCGGCAGAGGCTCTCAAAGGTGATTTCAAGGCTTCTCCCTGGTATGAGAGCCTTAATGGCAAGTGGAAATTCCATTATTCGGCAAAACCGTCGGAGAGACCGAAAGATTTTTATCTTACCGGTTATGACGTTTCCTCCTGGGGCGATATCAACGTGCCGGGCAACTGGGAGATGCAGGGATACGGCACGCCGATCTATGTGAATGTCGGTTTCGGATTTCTCAACCGCAATCCCCCTTTCACCACTCATGACGACAACCCCGTAGGCAGCTACAAGCGCACATTCGATATCCCCGCTTCCTGGAACGGACGCAAGGTGTTCCTTCATTTCGGTGGCTCGACATCCGGAATGTATGTGTGGGTGAACGGAAAGAAAGTGGGCTATGTGCAGAGCACCAAGAATCCCGCTGAATTTGACATAACCCCTTACATACACCAGGGTAAGAACGACATAGCATGCGAAGTGTATCGCTGGACCGACGGAACCTATCTCGAAGACCAGGATTTCTGGCGTCTCTCGGGTCTTGAGCGCGATGTGTATCTTTATTCCACAGCTGACCAGCGCATCGGTGACTTCTTCGCCCGCGCCGGACTTGACGGCGGCTACAAAAACGGTACGCTCGACCTTGATGTGGATCTCCTGAACTATGCTTCCGGAAGCGCGCCGGTGAATGTCAGTGCCGAGCTGTTTGACGCGGCAGGCAAGAAAGTCTGGTCTTCCGCAGCAAAAAGCGACATTGTCTCCAATGGAGAAAAAACAGTGAATTTCAAGGGCACTGTCAGGAATGTTGCCAAATGGAGCGCGGAGATTCCCAATCTCTACACACTTGTGATCACTCTCGCCGACAAATCAGGAAAGACACTTGAGTCCACATCGGCAAGAGTAGGCTTCCGCAGCGTTGAGATAAAGAACGCCCAACTTATGGTAAACGGCAGACCGATAGAGGTTCATGGCGTGAATCTGCACGAGCATCATCCGATACACGGACATACTGTTGACCGCGAGACAATGATGAAGGATATACGCATGATGAAGCGCAACAACGTCAATGCCATCCGCACCTGCCACTATCCGCAGTCTCCCATGATGTATGACCTCTGTGACGAATACGGTCTCTATGTGGTTGACGAGGCGAATATCGAGATTCACGGCATGGGTGTGGTGCATAATTATCCCGACACCACCAACCATCCCGCATATCATCCCGCATGGCGCGACTGTATGCTCGACCGCGAGATGGCTCTCGTGGAGCGCGACAAGAACCATCCTTCCGTCATAACCTGGAGTCTCGGCAACGAGGCGGGCAACGGAGAGAACTTCCAGATTGCCTACAGGTGGATCAAGGAGCGCGACAAGACACGCCCCGTGCAGTTCGAACAGGCTGACGAGACCTGGAACACGGATATCGTCTGCCCGATGTATCCGTCGATACGCTATATGAAGGAATATGCGGCACGCAAGAATGTGACACGTCCCTACATCATGTGCGAATATGCACACGCAATGGGTAACTCTTCCGGCAATTTCCAGGAGTATTTCGACATAATCCGCAGCAGCCCCCACATGCAGGGCGGTTTTATCTGGGACTGGGTAGACCAGGGCTTCCTGCGTCAGGACGAGGACGGACGCAGCTACTGGACCTACGGCGGTGACTACGGTGCCCGCAGCTATAAGAACGACGGCAATTTCTGTATAAACGGTGTTGTCAATCCCGACCGTACCGCTCACCCCGGTCTCTATGAGGTGAAGAAAGTATATCAGGACATACGCTTCGCTCCCGATGTGAAGAAAGGAACCATAACAATAGAGAACAATTTCATACACAAGGATCTTTCTGACTATGATTTCAACTGGCAGATTCTCCGTGACGGCAAGACCGTGAAAAACGGTACGTTCGCAAAGGTGAACGCCCTGCCGGGGAAAACAGCTGTGGTGAAGATGCCTCTTGACGGTGTGGATC
>CAMWMW010000200.1 GCA_947175455.1 uncultured Porphyromonadaceae bacterium
TCCCTGACCATCTCGAATGATCAGCATTATATAAATAATTTCGAATTAAATTTAAACAGTTTCTTAAATGGATTTGACAATATTTTTGTAATTTTGCAGTCTTATGGAGCAATTGGAGAAAATACAATCCTATCTGGGTGCGGAACTTAAGGAAATGAACCGGATCATCTCCTCTACTTTACACACACCCAATGAGCTGATGAACAGCATTGTCACTTCTTACCTTGAGAAGAAAGGCAAACAGATACGTCCTATATTGGTAATACTCAGCGCCAAGTTGTTTGGCAATGTCAACGAAGACGTGCTGCAAGCCGGTGCCGCCCTTGAAATGCTCCATAACGCATCGCTTATTCATGATGACATCGTTGACGAGACTTCGCTGCGCCGCGGTCTTCCGACAATCAATGCCACATGGGGAAACCATATAGCCGTGCTTGTCGGAGATTATTTTGTATCCAACGCCCTTGCCGCCGGTATAAAGACCGGTCATCTTACAATCATCTCCGCCCTGTCTGCTCTCGGCAAGGAATTGTCCCTTGGTGAAATAGATCAGATCTGCAATGTACGCGAACATCATTTCGATGAACAGAGCTATTTCATGATGATCCGGAAAAAAACCGCATCCCTCTTTCTGAACTGCGTGAAAATGGGAGCGGAAGCCGCCGGCGCGACTCCTGATGAATATTCCCCCATGGTGCAGTATGCCGAATTGCTCGGACTTTGCTTCCAGATAAAGGATGACATATTCGACTATTTCCCGAATCCACAGATCGGCAAACCCACCGGCAATGATCTTCGCGAAGGGAAAGTCACGCTTCCTTTGCTTTATGCCCTCAACAATGCTCCGGAAGAATACAGCTCTCCAATGAAAGATATGCTGGTTAAAGGCGATCTCGATACAGATGAAATAAACACCCTCATAGAATTTGCAAAAGATAACGGAGGCATTGATTATGCATTCGAAGTGATGCGCAACATGCAGAAGGAGGCAGATTCGATAATCGACCGATATCCGGATTCCGAATCAAAAAAATGTTTCAAAGAGATTTTTGAATTCATAATTTCCAGAGATTTCTGAACAGAAACCGTCAACGCCTTGCAAGAACAGAGATATACGCTTAAAAAAGATGAGAAACTTCGCCACAAGCGTCTTGTGGACGATCTCTTCGCCAACGGAAAAACGCTCTACGAATTTCCGTTGCGTCTTACATGGCGTGTCATAGACGCTGAAGAACTCGCCTGCAGCTTCAGGTCAGAAATACCGGCAAAAGTTGGCAGGATACAGATGCTTGTAACCGTTCCTAAAAAGAAACGCCGCAGAGCCGTGGACCGCGTGCTCATGCGCCGCCGCATCAGGGAAGCCTACCGTCTGAACCGCGTACCCCTTAAGGATATTGCGGAGAATATCGACAACGCCGGTACACTCTCGCTCGCATTCATCTATATGTCAGACAAAAATCTCCCTTACTCCCTTATCGAAGCCAGAATGAAACGGCTGCTTTTCAAAATTGAGAAGGAGTTGCAGCCGGACAACCGACAGAATCCCTCCTCATGAAGCGTGTGTTTATTCTTCTGATCAGATTCTATCAGGGGGCGATATCTCCGCATTTCCCTGCCGCCTGCCGATACACCCCCACCTGCTCCCAATATGCAATCGAGGCAATTGCAAAACATGGTCCATTCAAAGGAACCTGGCTTGCAATCAAACGGATATGCCGCTGTCATCCCTGGGGCGGTTCCGGCTACGATCCCGTGCCCTGATATTCTTATTCTTATCCTCACTCCCCTTAGAGCTTTCCTTAAAATTATAATTAATCTGTCCGATTTTCGTTTTCTTAATGTGAAAGCTTTAAAATTCCTGTCGGTCATATTGATGTGCGTTCTCTTTGTCACCTCATGCGGGACGAAGAAGAACACGGCGATGTCGCGCAACTGGCAGGCTTTCACCACCCGATATAATGTTTATTTCAACGGCAAGGAGCACTATATAGAGCAGCTCCAGCAGATGGAACGCGACTATGAGGATGATTATTCACGCCGTTTGCTCACACATCCGGCGGAAGCACGCGCCGACCAGAAAATGCCCCAGCCTTCGGGTGATTTCAAACGCACCATCGAGAAGATGCAGAAGGCGATACAACTGCATTCCATCAAAAAGAAGCCAGCCAAAAGAACCGCATCAGCCAAGGAGAAAGCGTTCAGGGCTCGCGATGAGTTCAATCCGTTCCTGCACAACGCATGGCTCACAATGGGGAAAGGGCAATATTTCAACGGTGATTTCTCCGGAGCCGCAGCAACGTTCATGTATATCGCCAAGCATTTCACATGGCTTCCTGCCGTAGTCACCGAGGCACGCATATGGCAGGCACTCAGCTATTGCGCGCTCGACTGGAACTATGAGGCTGAGAATGTGCTTCATCTCGTGAAGCAGAAAGACCTCGTATCTTCCGGACTCAGAAACCTCTACAACCGTGCTCAGGCAGACCTCCTCATACGCACCGACCGGTATGCCGACGCCATACCGTTTCTGCGCGAGGCGGCAATCCGGGCAAAAGGCACACAGAAAAACAGACTATGGTTTCTGCTTGGACAGCTGTATGCCCACACCGGAGATAAAAAAAACGCATACACAGCGTTCCGCAACGCCGGGAAAGGTCAGGGAATATCCTACCGCGCCAAATTCAATGCCCGCATAAAACAAAGTGAGGTGTTTACAGGACGCAACATCTCCAAAGAGGTGGCTTCTCTGAAAGCCATGACCCGGTATGCGCGAAACAAGGAGTTTGCAGACCAGATCTATTATGCCATCGGCAACCTTTACCTGTCGAAAGGGGATTCAGCAAAGGCTGTGGCAAACTACTCGCTCGCTGTAGAGAAATCCACCCGCAACGGAATAGACCGCGCCTTGGCGCAACTCGCACTCGGCAATATATATTTTTCCAAAGGGGATTATGTAAAAGCCCAGCCCTGTTATGCGGAAGCTGTGCCTCAGCTGCCCGACAACTATCCTGACTACAAGACCCTCAGGTTACGGAGTGACGTGCTCGACGAGCTTGCCGTATACTCCGGCAACGTGCAGCTGCAGGATTCACTGCTGCGTCTTGCCGACATGACACCTGAAGAACAGCAGGCTGTGGCGCAACGCCTTGTTGACGAACTGATCGCACGCGAGAAGAAAGAGGCAGAGGAAGCAAAGCGCGAGGCTGCAATTGCCGAACGCGAAGGGCAACAGGCACCGGGAATAAACCGTAATGACGCACCTTCCCAGGGATTCATCAGCAATGGCGACAAATCCTGGTATTTCTATAATGCAATGACCAAATCGCAGGGTAAAACAGAGTTCCAGCGCAGATGGGGCGCACGAAGACTTGAAGACGACTGGCGGCGGCGCAACAAATCCTCATTCTCTTTCGACACAACTGAAGAAAACGAAGATTCCGAAGAAAACACTTCCGACTCAACCGAAAAGCCGCAGGAGGAATCAGGAGATGAGAAAACGGACAACGATGCGAAAAGCGCCTCTGACCCGCACAATGTGGAGTATTATCTGTCGCAGATCCCCTCTACTCCGGAAGAGCGTCAGAACGCCAATGACATAATTCAGGAGGGATTATACAACATGGGTCTTATACTCAAGGATAAACTCGAGGATTATCCTGCGGCCCGCACAGAATTCCTCCGGCTTGAAGACCGTTATCCCGACAATATATACCGGCTTGACGTATATTACAACCTCTATCTGATGGCTGTGCGCGACGGAGACACGGCGCAGGCGGAAAAATGGAGGCAGAAAATCCTCACCGACTTCCCGGAATCCCCTTACGGACAGGCAATGCGCGATCCCAATTATTTCGACAACCTGAGACGCATGAACCTGATTCAAGAGGAGATGTATGAAAAGGCATATCAGGCATATCTCTCCGACAACAACCGTCTGGTCCATGACCTCACTTCCGAAATGGAGAAAGACTACCCTCTTTCCAAAATACTGCCTAAGTTCGTATTCATCGACGCGTTGTCATATCTTACGGAGAATGACAACGATAAATTCCGCGAACGACTCACCTCCCTGCTTGAACGCTGGCCCGACACCGACATGACTCCCATGGCGGGCAACATCATGAAAGGGCTGAAGGCGGGACGTGTGCCGAGAGCGGGACTTTCCAACTCCAGAGGCATGATATGGAGTCTCGGACTTTCGAACGACTCCATTGCGACCGATGCCGACGGTCAGCCTGCCAACTTCGAGCGTAACCCGGACGCACCGCAGTATCTCGTGCTCGCATTTCCACGCGATTCAGTC
>CAMWMW010000201.1 GCA_947175455.1 uncultured Porphyromonadaceae bacterium
CCCAGAACTGTTCCCATCCCGAATCACCGAGCGCACTGGAATATACGTGGTTTGCGGAATCTCTTTCGCGAGAAATGAAATTGTTCATATCCGGTATTATTTTCGAATTCAACTGCATGAGATCTTCGTTGCGTGCGGCGAGATGCTGGTCGGCTTGAAGAATAACCGTATATCGGGAATTGTCGGCATGTCGTAAAACAAAGTCGTGGATTTCGTGTCTGTCAGGAGGCAGAACCGTTGCGTGGGAAATAACAGGTATGTTGTTTTCAGTCATTGCAATGTAATCTCCCGGCAAAGATATGAAAACAATTTCATTCGATTTGTCAGATACCAGACGGTATTTTCCTTCTTCATCCGTCAGTGTGATGACAGTGCCGTCCGAGACCGCGACCCCGGCAACAGGCGTTCCGTCGTCGACAGTCACTCGTCCTGATATGGTGGCTCCGTCGGCGTGCTCTTCGGCAGGTTTTTCCCCGTTTCCCCGAAGCACCGGAGAAACAGGAGATGATATCTCCGGCATATCGGAAGGAGAGCAGGAGCCGCTGCTCATAAGCACCGCCGACAGAACTGCACATATCGTAATAGCGATATTCTTCATAAGCTGTCTTTACACTAACTAATTAGAATCATTAAGCATTATTACTTACTGTTTACCCGTTTTCTTTTTATCTTTTTTACCCTTTGTCGGCTTATAAGAGGCAAGAATCTTTACCAGTCTGTCGGGGTTGTCCGTCGTGATATAGTCCACACCGAGGTCTATGAAATATTTCATGTCTTCTTCAGAGTTGACAGTCCATACATTTACTTCGACCCCCTCTTTATGAGCCTGCTCGACCCATTCAGGATGTTTCTTGAGTACTTTTACTGAATAGTCGATTCCTGCAAGACCGAGTTTTTTAATCTTTTTTGGTGTCAGATCTCCGTCAAGGTAGAAAATTTTCACACCCGCAGGGAAGATTTTTTTGAAAGTCATTGCAGCGTTCAGGGAGAATACTATAATATCCGTGCGGTCGAGCAAACCATGTTTGCGAAGCAGTCCGGCAATCTTTTCGGCACACACATCTTCCCGTGAATAATCTGTCAGAGATTTCATCTCAAGCACAAGTCTGGTTTCGGGATGCTCGCGGACCACTGCGAGATACTCGTCAAGAGTTGGGATTTTTTCACCGTTCGGAAGGATGATTTCCCTTATCTTTTCGAAAGGTGCCGTTTCCATGAAGAGACCGTGGAAGACTTTATCATGATTTACGATGAGATGATCATCAGTTGTAAGCCATACGTCTATTTCCGAACCATAGCAGCCTATGGAATCGGCTTTGACGAATGATGCCAGAGAATTTTGTGCTGAATTTTCAGTATTCCAGAATCCTCGGTGAGCAACAGCCTTTGTGGTCTGTGCCGCCGCATTTGTGCCGACAGAGATGGATAGAATGCCTGCGATCGCTAATAATTTAAAGATTCTCATGATGTTATATAGTTTATAGATTTGTCGGTTGTCGAGTAGGATTCATTCATGTTAAAGAATCCTCTTCACCTATATGAACCCTCAGAAACAAAAGGTGCTAATAAAAAGAGAAAAAAATTATCATTTTTATTAAATCGTTTGCATAAAATTTGGTGAAATGAAAAATATATGTTAGTTTTGCGACATCAAAATATTGTAAAGGCAATATGTTTGATGAAGTTTTTTCATAGGATTAGATTTTTTAAGGTTTAGCTACGGCTTGTCGGGAGACAAGCCGTAGCGGTTTTATAGAGTGTGTGAGTCGGTTTCGTGATGAAAAAAAATTAAGAAATTTGCTTTCATGAGAAAAGTTTTGTTAACTTTGGGGCGGAATTTTTTAATAATTTTTTATTACCGATTGTTGCCATGAATGATTCTTCAAGAGCTTCCAGTATATATGCCGGAGCTGCATTGCTTTGTTTTTCAGCGGTTTCACATGCCGCTGACAAACGTCCCAATATTCTTTTCTGTGTGGCTGATGATGCAGGACATTTCAGCGCGTATGGACACAAGTGGGTGAACACTCCGAATTTTGACAGTGTAGCTGCCCGAGGCATACTTTTTGACAATGCCTTTACCTGCAACTCCAAGTCCGCGCCATCAAGAGCGTGTATGATTACCGGCCGCAATTCGTGGCAGCTTGAGGCTGCCGCCAACCACTGGTGTGATTTTCCTCAAAAATTCGTCTCATTTCCGGAAGTATTGAAAAAGAACGGTTATCAGACAGGTTATACAGGAAAAGGGTGGGGTCCCGGAATCGCGAAGAATGCCGATGGAACGGACAGAAAACTTACCGGAAAGGCGTATAACAAAATCAAGCTCGTTCCACCTACGACCTCAATTTCTCCCATAGACTATTCTGCCAATTTCGATGAGTTTATGGCTCAGAGAGATCCGGAGAAGCCGTTCTGTTTCTGGTATGGTGCCCGCGAGCCTCACCGTGCTTATGAATACGGCTCATCCTCAAGATACGGCAAAAAGATTTCGGATATTGATTCGGTGCCTTTGTATTTTCCTGATAACGAGATTGTACGCACGGATATGCTTGACTACGCGGTCGAGATAGAATACTTTGACTCGCATCTCGGTAGAATACTTGCGAGACTTGATTCACTCGGAGAACTTGAAAATACGGTTGTTATCGTTACTTCCGACCACGGGATGCCGTTCCCCAGGGTAAAAGGACAGGATTATTATGATTCCAACCATATTCCGATGGCGGTGATGTGGGGAGACAGACTGAAGAATCCCGGACGCCGCAGTGAAGAACTTGTGAGTGTGATAGATTTTGCACCGACATTGCTTGAGATTGCCGGAATCAACGGAGAATCCGGAGGAATGCAGCCCATAGAGGGGAACAGTTTTATGGATATCATTATGGATAATGTAGATCCGGAAATCGACAGATCGTGTCTGTTGATGGGGAAAGAGAGACATGATGTCGGCAGACCTGATGATCAGGGATACCCCATGAGATCAATATTGAAAGACGGCTTTCTATATATAAGGAATTATGAACCGGACCGCTGGCCTGCGGGGAATCCGGAGACCGGATATATGAATATAGACGGCAGTCCGACAAAGACGGAGATAATAAAATCACGTCACAATCCGGCGACAAAACATTTCTGGGATCTGTCAATGGGCAAAAGAGGAGATGCGGAACTGTATGATATAGTACACGATCCATGGTGCATCAACAATCTTCATGGAGTGGCAGAATATGGGGTACTTGAAAAGTCACTTGAAAAAGAGATGACGGAAAGACTGAAATCGCAGGGAGATCCGCGTATGTCAGGAAAGGGAGATATTTTTGACAAATATCCCAACATGTGCAAGTCAAGGATGTATTGGAACCGCACCCGTGCCGGGGAGGAAGTCCCCGCAACCTGGATAAACCCGACTGATTTCGATCCGCTTTAAGGAACGCAGTATAACAGTTTCTTAGAGAATATCCTCAAAAATGGGGATTTGAATAAAGCGTAATAATAGGTAACTTTGCGGCAAATTCCCAAAATATGGCGATTCCCGCAAAGTTACCTATTGTATATGTCTTGTTCTCGGCTGCGGTTACGGCGGTCGGGCAGTCTGCCGTGCCTTCTCAGCCGGATTCCGCGGGTTCGCAACTGTCGGAGCTTAATGTCGTCGCATTGAAACAGGATGCGCGTCTCAGAGAGGATGCCGTGTCGGCGACAGTAATCGGACGAGCCGCGCTTGAAGAATTGAACACAGTCTCGCTCAAGGGGATTTCCGATGTCGTTCCAAATCTTTATATCCCGGATTACGGATCAAGGATAACATCCTCCATTTATGTCAGGGGACTCGGAGCGAGAATGGATCATCCGGCTGTGGGTCTCAATGTAGACAATGTTCCTTATCTTAATAAAAACGCTTACGATTTTGACATTGCCGACATTGAGTCGGTAGAGATGCTCCGCGGTCCGCAATCGGCTCTCTACGGAAGAAATACCATGGGAGGACTCATAAATGTGCAGACATTGTCGCCGATGAGATGGCAGGGATGGCGGATAATGGCAGAAGGTGGGAGAGGCAACGACTACAAGGCTTCAGTAGGGTGGTATCATAAGTTCACACCCGGTTTCGCTACATCCGTAAGCGGCAACTTCTCATATCTCGGCGGATTTTTCCGCAACGAAAATGACGGAAAACTTCTTGACCGCGAACTTGCGGGAGGAGTCAGATGGAAAACCAACTGGCGTATATCAGACAGAGTGTATCTTCAGAATGTGCTCGCCGGGTCATTGCTGAGGCAGGGTGGGTATCCTTATGAATATGT
>CAMWMW010000202.1 GCA_947175455.1 uncultured Porphyromonadaceae bacterium
TGTCTGAGAAATATTTCTGAAATTGCTCTCTTTTCCAGTCGCTGCCTGATTCGTGGGCGATCGACCAGATGTTCCCCATCATGCCGATAACGCGTCTTGACGAGAAACCGACACGCGACTGCACCATCCAGGATGTGACCTGCGATTCAGACGGCAAGATATCCCATTTCGTATCTCCTCAGGGAACGGCATATTCTCTCCCCGTGCATGAGCTTAAGGGTTCTGAGCCCTATTATCTCGGGGTGTTCCTTGTAGGTGCGTATCAGGAAATACTCGGCGACCTCCACAATCTTTTCGGAGACACTAACGCGGTGCATATCTCTCTTACAAAAGACGGATATGAAATCGCGCAGATTATCGACGGCGAGGCTGTGGCGGATGTGCTCGACTATGTGGAGTATAACCCCAAGAAACTGGTGCGCAATCTCGAAGCCTGGGTGACCGCCTCGATGAAGAAGGGTGTCATCACTCCCGAGGAGGGACGCCAGTTCCTGAACAATTACCGTTCGGGACTTTACGGAATAACCTATCTCGAACGGGACTGATGCGCTATTTCCTGAAGCTCTCTTACAGCGGCGCTCCGTTTCATGGCTGGCAGTCGCAGCCTAACGCGCAGAGTGTGCAGTCTGTCATAGAATCCGCACTCTCTACCGTTTTGCGCGCTCCTGTGGCAATAGTCGGCGCCGGACGCACCGACACTGGTGTGAACGCTCGCCGCATGTATGCCCATTTCGATGCTCCGGAGATAACCGACAAGGGGAAATTTCTCCTTTCGCTCAACCGCCTGTGCGGACCGGCTGTGGCTCTGGAAGACCTGATTCCGGTGCCTGACGACGCTCATGCCAGATTCGACGCGACCGAGAGGGAATACCGGTATTTCGTCAGTTTCGGCAAATCCCCTTTCCTCTCTCCGGTGTCCTGGCATTCCCCTTCCGCCCTTGACACAGAAGCGATGAACCGGGCGGCGGCTTTGCTCAGGGAGACCGAAGACTTCACATCGTTCGCGAAACTGCATTCCGATGCGAAGACCAACATCTGTGACCTGCGCGAGGCACGCTGGGACGACTGGGACAATCCCTACGGCGTTCCGGGCATCGTGTTCACCATACGCGCCGACAGGTTTCTGCGGAATATGGTGAGGGCTGTTGTCGGCACACTGGTTGATGTGGGACGCGGCAAACTCTCGCTCAATGATTTTCAAAGTATAATAGATGCCCGCGACAGATGCTCGGCGGGAACATCGATGCCCCCGCAGGCTCTGTTCCTCTGGGACATAAAATACCCTTATATCCATGACTCCGAAAGATAAGATCGACCGGTTGCGCGAGGAAATCAACCGTCATAACCATAATTACTACGTGCTGAACACTCCGCAGATATCCGACAGGGATTTCGACATGATGCTGAAGGAGCTTGAGGCTCTGGAAAAGGAGTATCCCGAATTTGCAGATCCGGATTCACCCACCCGGCGTGTCGGATCCGATCTCACCAAAGGATTCGAACACGTGGTTCATGCCCGCCCCATGATGTCGCTGTCCAACACCTACTCCATCGGTGAGGTCGACGATTGGTTCAACCGCATGGACAAAGCGCTCGAAGGGGAAGATTTCAGCATTGTCGGGGAAATGAAATTCGACGGCACCTCCATATCGCTCACCTATCGCCACGGAAGACTCGTAAGAGCCGTGACAAGGGGTGACGGGACACAGGGCGACGATGTCACGGCAAACGTGCGCACGATACGCAGTATCCCCCTGACCCTTCTCCCGGGAGATTGGCCGGAGGAGTTTGAGATAAGGGGCGAGATTCTGATGCCCTGGGATGTTTTCGAGAAACTCAACGCCGAAAGGGCATACAACGAGGAGCCGCTCTTCGCCAATCCGCGCAACGCGGCGTCCGGCACTCTCAAGATGCAGGATCCGAAGGAGGTGGCTCGCCGCCGTCTCGATGCCAGATTCTATTATCTTCTGAGCGACGATCTTCCCGCCGACAACCATTATGACAATATGCTCGCCGCCGGTCAATGGGGATTCAAGGTTTCCAAAGCCATGGCGAGACTGCGCACCATCGACGATGTGGACCGGTATATCGCATACTGGGATGAGCACCGAAAGGAACTGCCTGTGGCAACCGACGGTCTTGTCTTCAAGATCAACTCTTTGCGTCAGCAGCTCAACCTTGGTTATACAGCCAAATCCCCGCGCTGGGCAGTGGCTTTCAAGTTCAATCCGGAGAGAGCGTGCACTCCGCTTAAGGAAGTGACTTTCGAGACAGGACGCATGGGGATCGTGACCCCTGTGGCGAATCTTGAGCCGGTGCTGCTCTCGGGAACTGTCGTAAAACGGGCTTCTCTGCATAACGATGACATCATGCAGGAACTCGACATTCATGAAGGCGACCACCTGTACGTGGAAAAGGCGGGAGAGATAATTCCCCAGATCACCGGGGTCGACAAATCGCAGCGTCCCGCGAATGCGAAAAAGGTTGAGTTTGTGCGCGAATGCCAGGTCTGCCACACACCTCTGCAGCGCATATTCGGAGAAGCGGCATGGTGCTGCCCCAACAAATACGGATGCCGTCCGCAGATTACCGGACGGATCGAGCATTTCTGCGCGCGCCGCATGATGAATATCGACGGCATCGGTGAGGAAACCGCCGAACTGCTCTATACCTGCGGACTGGTAGAGAACATCGGACAGATCTATGATCTTACCTCCGAAAAACTTTCACGGCTTGAGCGTATCGGAGAAAAGACCGCCCAACGCATCATGCGCGGAATCGAGGAATCTAAATCCGTACCTTTCGAACGCGTCATATATGCCCTCTCCATCCCTAACGTGGGGGAGACAACGGCAAAACGTCTGGCAAGAGCCGTGACAAGCATGGAAAACATGCAGGCAATGGAACTGGAGCAACTGAGCGCCATCCCCGATATCGGACCGGTGATTGCACGCAATATATATGACTTTCTGCGCGAACCGGTGAATGCCGCCTGCATCAGCCGGCTCGCCAAAGCGGGAGTGCAGATGAAAGTGGATGAAGAGAAACTCAGACCATCCGGCTCAAGCCTCGAAGGGAAGACAATCGTCATTTCCGGCACTTTCGCACGCCACAGCCGCGATGAATATAAGGAAATCATAATGCGCGAAGGCGGCAAGAATGCCGGAAGCATATCAAAAAAGACATCTTTCGTACTGGCGGGAGAAAACATGGGTCCGGCAAAACTTGAAAAATGCAGGCAACTCGATATTCCGCTGGTTTCCGAAGATGAATTCCTTTCAATGATTGAACCCAAGTGACATAAAACACCTGTAACACCTGTAAGCGATGCTCGTTTCACCCTCATTACTGGCAGCCGATTTCTCGAATCTCGGCAAAGACATAGAGATAATCAACAATTCCGAGGCAGACATGCTTCACCTCGATGTGATGGACGGTGTGTTTGTTCCCAATATTTCATTCGGTTTTCCGGTGATGGAGGCTGTGGCTGAAGTCTGCACAAAACCCCTTGACGTGCACCTGATGATTGTGGAGCCTGAGAAATGGATTTCCCGGGTGCGGGATCTGGGTGCCGCGATAATGAACGTTCATCAGGAGGCGTGTACCCATCTCTACAGCACAGTATGCCATATCCGCGAGGCGGGGATGAAGGCGGGGGTCACATTATGCCCCGCAACACCGGTTTCGGTTCTGGAAGACATAATCACCGAACTCGACATGGTATTGCTTATGTCGGTGGAACCTGGGTTCGGAGGTCAGAAATTCATACCACATACTCTTGAAAAAGTCCGGAGGCTCAGGGAACTCATTGACAAGACCGGATCAAAGGCTCTTATAGAGATCGACGGAGGGGTAAACGAAAAAACCGGCAGCGAGCTTGCCCGCGCTGGCGCGGACATTCTCGTTGCAGGCAGTTATGTGTTCAAGGCTCCCTCGCCGGCAGAGGCAATCGCCACTCTCAGGTCATACTGACCATTCCGGTGTTTAGAACGCGTCTGTCACTCCGGCACCACGCCGTACTGATTTGGGAAAGGCTGCGATGCCTGGCAACAGAACACTATAAGTATTATGCTGCCCACAAACGGTATGAAACCGATGAGCCACCACCAGCCGCTCCTCCCGGTATCGTGCAGACGACGCATCAGAACGCCGAGGTTCGGCAGAAAGAGAAACGCACCCACGACATACGAGATAATCGGCAATCCTGTGCCCGAAGACTCATGAAGGCTCTGTATGCCTGACGGTATGCCGAATATGATCGCTACAACGAACGTGAAGACTATCCACCACCAGTATTCAC
>CAMWMW010000203.1 GCA_947175455.1 uncultured Porphyromonadaceae bacterium
CTTGTCATACTGGTCGTAACTGTATGAAATCTCAAGATTCCGGGAATCATCTATATCCCATACCGACCTCAGACCTCCCGAATAGTCGTGGTAATGGTCTGTATAGTTCGCCCGATTGCTTGTGCGGAAGAAATATCCCCCTCTTGCGATAAAACGGAGGTTGTCGGTTGCCCTGAATGTCAGCCGTTCCTTCACATTGACAGTGCTTCCTCCGAATATTTCATGGATTTTTGATTCCGTATCGAAAGCATCCGTGAGTCTTACAGTCTCCACTGTCGAATGCTGCACAGAGGTGTTGGAGTATACTTTCCCCACATTGAAGCTTACAGAACCTCCGGTGCGCCATTCGTTTCCAGCCGAACGGTAGCGTGAATTGATATTCACATGCCAGGGGCGCCTGTCTTCCTTTGAGATGAGGTTAATCACGCCACCTACGGCATTGGCGCCGTAAAGAGCCGATGACGCGCCTTTCACAATCTCCACCTGCCCGACATTGTCAAGGTTCAGCCGGTTATAGTCCACGTTGTCCATCGTCTCGCCTGCGAGTCGTTCGCCATCAACGAGAAAAAGGATTGCATTCCCTCCGAAACCGCTCATATTCAGAGATGTCTCCTGACTCATGGCAAATCCGAATTCCAGTCCCGGAATCTCTTCTGTCAGGAGATCCTGGATATTGGTAGCGTCAGTTCTGGCAATATCTTCCGCAGATATCAGCCTTGTGACAACGGGGGCGTCCTTGAGCGTCTTAGGTGTGCGGGTAGCCGTGACAACCACTTCGCCGAGCGCTGTCTCGTCAGGAGACATCCGTATGATCTGTGGGTTGCCGATGCCTGTAGGTTTCAGTATATAGGTGTCGGTTATGAAACCTACATAAGAGACTGATGCCTTTACCGGTTTGCTTGTCTTCAGTATGAATCTGAAATAACCGTCTCCATCGGTCACGGCAGTTTCTTTCATGTCCGGAATGCGAACCACCGCACCGATAAGCGGAGAACCCTCTCCGTCAAGCACCTTGCCGGCGAATGTGTCGGCAAGGGCATTGACTGAAAGAAACGACGCGCAGAGCGCGAAGATTGTACTTGCAAGTTTCCGCGACATCCTGTTTATTTCTTAGGAGCTGTGAAAGAACAGATAAGCGGCATAGGCATGTTGCCGTATTGAAGATTGATTTTCACGTCGAGGGTGTTGTCGGCGAAAGTTCCCTGAACTACTCCTGATATCTTTTTGCCGTTTGACTCGGTGTCGAAATTCGTTGTGGCGAGAGTGTATGTACCGTTCTCTCCTGATACCTTAATGTCGGGGATTGTGATTTCGGGCACCTGCATCGGTGGCTCTCCGAATGAAGACACAGTCAGTGACACAGTGGCGTCGTCTGTAGCTGCAAGAGTGAATGTCATGTCTTCGAATGTCGATTCCGAACCCATTACAGAGCATGTCATGTCACCATGATATGCGCCTTCGACACTTTTTGCGGCAGGTGCCGCCGGCTGATCCTCTTCATTGTCGGAACACGATGTGAAACCCGTTGAAAGACCGATGCAAAGCATCATTGTTGCGAAGATAGTTGTAAACTTTTTCATTGATAATTTAATTTTGAGTTATTTCCGGGTGCAAAATTAGATTGAAAAAGAGGGGCGGGCAATACTTAAAATCGGGGTAATTTTTTATGATAACGGCATAAAAAAAAGCCGTCAGTAACCTAATACTGACGGCGAATAACTTAAATTGGGTATTATTTAAGACTCCATTCCACTCCTTGCTTGGTGTCTTTGACATTGAAGCCGAGAGCGGCGAGCTTGTCACGGATGAGGTCTGAAGTCGCCCAGTCTTTCTGTTCCTTTGCGTTCTTGCGGATGTCCATCAACAGGTCTACCGCACCCTCGAAAGGTCTCATGTCGGCTCCCGCTTCATCGGTTCCTGTCTTGATGCCGAGCAGGTCAACAAGCATTGTGTCGAACAGCAGACGCAGACGGGAGAGATCTTCGGCGTTGAGCTTGGCATTGCCGTCGGTCGCGGAGTTGATTATCTTCCCGGCTTCGAACAATGTCGCGATCACAATCGGAGTGTTCAGGTCATCGTCCATCGCTTCGTATGCCTGCGTCATAAAGTCGGGAACCTCGACAGTCGATTTCTCGGCAGGCAGCAGATTCTGAAGACGACGGTATATGTCGAGCATCTTCTGCAATGCCTTTTCCGCAGCCTGAAGAGCATCATTGGAGAAATCCACTGTGCTGCGGTATTGTGCCTGCAGTATGAAAAAGCGTATCACCATCGGTGAGTATGCCTGCGTCAGAAGCGGATGACTGCCTTCGAAGAACTGTTCGAGCGTGATGAAGTTGTTGTATGATTTACCCATCTTTTTACCTTCGATGGTAATCATGTTGTTGTGGATCCAGTAGTTGACAGCTTCGTGTCCCTGAGCCGCCACGCTCTGTGCGATTTCACATTCATGGTGTGGGAACATGAGGTCAAGACCGCCGCCATGTATGTCGAATTTCTCTCCGAGATATTTCTCACCCATTGTGGAGCATTCGAGATGCCATCCCGGGAATCCTTCGCTCCAGGGGGAGGGCCAATGCATGATGTGTTCGGGAGAAGCCTTTTTCCAAAGGGCGAAATCCATAGGATTCCGTTTCTCTTCCTGACCGTCGAGCGCACGGGTCGTGTTCTGGAGGTCTTCTATGTTTCTGCCCGAAAGGATTCCGTATCTGTGGTCTCTGTTATATTTCTCTACATCGAAATATACAGACCCTTGGCTTTCATAGGCATATCCCGCTTCAAGAATTTTCTTGACATATTCTATCTGTTCGATTATGTGTCCCGATGCATGAGGCTCGATGCTTGGCGGCAGTACATTGAGGGCTTCCATATCATGATGGTAGCGGTTCAGGTATAGCTGCACGACCTCCATTGGCTCGAGCTGTTCGAGACGGGCTTTCTTGGCGATTTTGTCTTCGCCCGAGTCCGCGTCATGCTCAAGATGACCGACATCTGTTATGTTGCGCACATAGCGGACCTTATATCCGAGATGCTGGAGATAACGGAACAGAATATCGAACGTGATTGCAGGGCGGGCATGTCCGAGATGGGCATCGCCGTAGACAGTCGGTCCGCATACATACATCCCTACATGACCCTCATGCAGGGGCTTGAAGAGCTGTTTCGTGCGTTTCAGCGAGTTGTAGAGAAATAAGTTGTGTTCCATCGTGTGGGTGCTGTTATTGATTGAATCAGTTGTTGGCTATGCCTGGTTTTACATTGCGCGGCATGATTTCTCCGAACTGAGCCTCATATTTCTTGATGTTGTCGGTAAGGGCGAAGAGAAGCTGTTTTGCGTTCTCCGGAGTCATCATTACGCGGCTTACTACAGGAGCCTGCGGCATTCCCGGGGCTGCGAAGATAAAATCGATGAGGAACTCGTTGGGACCGTGACCGATCATCGCAAGGTTGGTGTATTTGCCGTCGGCAACTTCCGGACGGAGCTGAATCTGAAGCTGATTTTCTTTATTTTCCATTTTTATGTCTGTTTGTAGGTGGCGGCGGTTTCGGAGCTGTAAGTGCCGTTGCCGCCTGTGAATGTTTAGATTGATTATAAAACAAAGTTAGCAATTATTTTTTAACTGAGGAAATCCTGATGCATTTCTTCTTCAGCTATGATGCGACCGTCTGCCATGGATATGACGCGGTCGGCGATGGATGTCATCGAGAGGTCGTGGGTCACGATTACGAATGTCTGACCGAGTCTGTCGCGCAGGTCGGCGATGACGTTGCGGATTTCATCGCGGTTTCGGGAGTCAAGGCTGCCTGTCGGTTCATCGGCAAAAATTACCTTGGGGTCATTGATCATCGCTCTCGCGATTGCCGCGCGCTGACGTTCGCCTCCCGACATTTCGGCAGGTTTGTGATTCTTGCGTTCCGACAACCCGAGCATGTCGAGTAGTCCGGAAGCTTTACGCAGAGCCTTTTTTTTCGACATTCCGCCTATCATTGCCGGCAGCGCCACATTCTCGCATGCGGTGAATTCCGGCAGCAACTGATGGAACTGGAATACAAAGCCTATGTTGGTGTTGCGGAAATGCGACAGTCTCTTGTCGTTTAGCGCGGCGATGTTCTCTCCGTCATAGATAATTTCTCCTGTGTCCGGGCGGTCGAGAGAGCCGGCTATCTGAAGCAAAGTCGTTTTACCGGCACCGCTCGGTCCCACAATGGTTATGATCTCTCCTTTTCCGATTGAGAGAGAGATGTCGGAAAGCACGGTCAGCGTACCGTATGATTTGGATATGTTGGAA
>CAMWMW010000204.1 GCA_947175455.1 uncultured Porphyromonadaceae bacterium
CGACTTCGAAAGTACAGGCTGACGCATTCCCGACAGTATACGGTTCATTCGGAACCAACTTCAGCTGGAAAGGAATCAATCTCGGGATGCTTTTCACATATAGCCTCGGAGGCAAAGTTGTAGATTACAACTATCAGGAACTTATGAATGTGACCACAGAACCCCGTGCGATACATTCGGATGTTCTCAATTCATGGACCGGCAAACCTGAAGGAGTTGCAGACCACCAGATGCAGCAGATCAACATAGGTGGCAATAGCTACAATGCATTTATTGCAAGCAGCGCGGACATCGATGACACTTTGACTCCCGAACTTAACTCTTCCAATTCGGCAAAGAACAATGCCATATCGTCACGTTGGCTTACAGACGCATCATATCTCGTTTTCAAGAACCTCAACGTGTCATATGATCTTCCTTCAAAATGGGTGAATGCACTCAAGATGCAGAACATCAATATCGGTATGTCTGTAGACAACCTGTTTACAGCCACGAAGCGCAAAGGTATGAATCCTCAGTACAGCTTCGGAGGTGGTCAGGGTAAGTATTATGTTCCTGCAAGAGTGTTCTCCTTCCAGTTGAACGTGAAATTCTAATTTTAACAAAGAATAGATTATGAACAAAATAATTAAAGGATTATTAGCATCGACACTGGCAGTTGGCATGACAGCCTGCTCAAGCGATTATCTGGAGCAGCCACCGATTGACCTTGTCAGTGATGACGCAATCGGAAACAGTGTGGAAGGCGCGCGTGCCGCTTTATATGGCATATGCGAGTCTATGTTCATCAGTTATGATGCTGATTATACGGAACGTTTCGGTAATGGCGAGGCATATTTCCAGACATTCTATGGCGATGCCCCAAGTCCCGATGCCGCTTTCACATTCCTGTATGGTTCCCAGAAGGAATATCAGGCTTGGGCGTGGATGACTCGCGACACGGGTAATTTCAGCCGTTATGCATGGATGTATGGTTATAATATCATCAATCAGGCAAATGTGTTGCTCGCAACAATAGACGGTGTGCCCGGAGACCCTGCGGAAGTCAAATTCATCAAGGCGCAGGCTCTTACAATGCGTGCTCACGGGTATATTCGCCTGATGCAGGTTTACGGTCCTCGTTACGAAGACCGTGATAACGGCAATGCGCTTTGCCTGGTATTGCGCACAACACCGGGGTCAGACCCCGCGCCTCTTGTGACATACAACGAGGTAATGGCACAGATATACAAAGATCTCGAGGATGCAATCGCATTGTATAATGAAAGTGGTAAGTCCCGAACAAAGGGTTTCGAGCCTGACATCAATGTTGCCAAAGGACTCTATTCCAGAATACTCCTCATGAATCACGACTGGGCTAAAGCCGAGCAGATGGCACGTGAGGCAAGAGAGGGATATCCTATTATGTCGGCAGCTGACTACATTGCCGGTTTCGGTACGGCAAACCGCGAATGGCTCTGGTATAACGATTACAACAAGACCTATAACGGTTACAACTCATGGGGTGCAAGCTATTCCTGCAACGGAGCATATGCTACGGCTTATGACTGGGCAGGGGGCGGTGCCATCAGCTGGAAATTGTATAAAGAAATTTTCAACAGAAATCAAAGTGACGTACGTTGCGAGCTTTACTGGACACCGGATAAAGCCAATCTGCATGTTGACTATGGTTTCGAAGAAAAGGATTTCTGGGATTCCGGCGTTGTTTATCCGGAACGCATGAATATGTTCCTTGTCGATCCTTACATGACAGCTTCAATTGCATTGTGGGCAATGGATATCACACCCGAAGGATATAACAAGACAAGTATGCTTCTTGACGGATACAGTATTCCCGATATTGTATCGATTGTGACAGGCGGTGCACTTCAGACTCCGAATGCTGTCAATTGCCAGAATCCGCAATATGTTCAGACATTGGCATCTGTATTTGCCGGTGCATTGGGTGCTACAAGAGTTCAGTTTGGTCAACAGGCAAAATTCTGGAGTGATGCAGCGGCTATGGGCGATGCGCAGCATCCTTTCCTCCGCGCCGGAGAGCTTATACTCACAGAGGCTGAAGCTGCTGCGGAACAGAATAAGGACGTAGTGGCGCAGAATTGTCTGAAAGAGCTGAACAGCAACCGAATGAGCAATTATACTTGCAATCTTACAGGAGATGCGCTCAAAGAAGAGATACGACTTTATCGCCGTATGGAGCTTTGGGGTGAAGGAGACAGCTGGTTCTCGTTCAAGCGTTGGAATGTCACTGCAAAACGTGAGATCTGGAAAGAGAATGACCCGACTTCAAATAACTTCCTCCCGGCTTATGAAGGAACTTACGATCCCTCATACAGTAACGGATGGAGATATGAGATTCCCAAATCCGAAAAAGACTATAACAATATAATCAATTCACAGCTTAATAAATAAACTGACGGATTTCAGTATGAGCAATAAAGGCGGCGGGTGAAAAACCCGCCGCCTTAATCTGTGTATGAACACGTAACAACTTTATACAGTCTTATTGGTTAAGCTGTGAATTGATATAAGGATTGTAATCTTTTTCCGAACGTGGAATCTGATATCTCCAACCGTTTCCATAAGTCGGATCCCATGAACCTTTATAGGCGTCAATGAAGTTTCCTGATGTCGGATCCCCGGCTTTCCATGATTCACGTGTTGCAGTAATGTTCCAACGTTTGAATGAGAACCAGGTGTCACCCTCTCCCCAAAGTTCCATACGCCTGTAAAGACGAAGTTCTTCTTTGAGTGCGTCTCCGGTCGCAGTGCAGGTGTAACCGCTGATGCGTTTGCTGTTGAGTTCGACAAGACATGCACGCGCTGTATTCTCGTCATTTTGCTCAAGAGCAGCCTCTGCCTCGTTCAGAAGGAGTTCTGACGCACGCATGAAAGCGTGGTTGGAGTCACCCAAATCAGCTTTTGATGACCAGAATTTGAGTTGAGCACCGAATTGAACACGATCCTGATAACCTGCTGCTTTCAATGCTGCGAAATACTGCTGTATGACTGCGTCAGACATAGTGGGAGTAAATCCGAGCCAGATATTGAATGCACCGGAATATCCGGCAGGTGTCATTGAAGTCGTCCACATGGAAATGGCTGCTGTCATATGGGGGTCTTTCAACCACATGTTGAGATATGCGGGAAGGACATAATTAGTATCCCAGAAATCAGACTCCTGGAAACCATAATCCACAAACCAGTTGACTTTATCCGGCATCCAGTATAGATCACAACGCACGTCTGCATCAGGATATTTGTCGTAAACCTCTTTGTAGAGCTTCCAGCTCATCTGACCTCCTGAACCGGACCAGTTGTAATTTGTGGAATAACCTCCGTTGCAGGAGAAGCTTGCACCCCAGGAATAATAACCGTTGTTGGAACGGTCACGGTTGTTGAACCACATCCACTCGTCGTTGGGATCAGCAAAGCCGGCAACGTAATCATCCGCACTCATGATCGGATAATCCTGACGTCCGTCATGCGCCATTTTCTGAGCAACCGCCCAGTCATGGTTGATAAGAGCGATACGTGAATAGATACCTCTTGCGACATCGGCATCCGGCAACCAGCCTTCAGACCTCTGTATATTCGCACTTTCAAACAAGGCGAGTGCATCGTCAAGGTCTTTGTATATCTGACCTACCACTGTCTTGTAATCTGACAACGGAATAGGATCGGTTCCCGGAGTAAGACGGAGAACCACAGTCAGTTCATCTCCATTCTTGCTGTCTTCAAAACGAGGACCGTAAACCTGCATCAGACGCGTATAGGCATGTGCACGAATGGTAAGTGCCTGCGCCTTGATATTATCTTTCTCATTCTGCTCCGCAGATACACCGTCAATCTTTGCAAGTATTGTGTTTGCCTGATTGATAAGTGTATATGCATAACTCCATGCATAAGAGCCACCGGAATCCGTATCTCTTGTCATGAATGTCCATGGCTGATACTGAGCTTGAGAACCCCATAACCATGTGCACGCGAAGTCGGGACTTGGAGAATCTCCGTAATAAGTCTGCACATAACCCTCTCCGTTTCCATAACGCTCGGTCGAGCTGGGACTGTAGAGAATATACATTGTCTGGGCAATGCCGTTCATCGCCGCTTTCATTCCTTCAAGAGACTCCGACAATTGCTCATCAGTGATTGAATCGATTGGCGGCTGATTCAGATAATCTGAAGAACAGGCGGTCATGCCGAACGCCACTGCAGATAGCGCCAATCCTTTAAATATATTGTTCATAATC
>CAMWMW010000205.1 GCA_947175455.1 uncultured Porphyromonadaceae bacterium
GATATGTATGGATTGTCGATACCCTCAACCGTTACGGACGGCTGACCCGTGTGGTTATCGACAGGCTCTGGATGCGCTCGCACCTGAGCGACGGCAACCCCATACCTCCGCGCACTTTCTACCATTACCGGCGTGCCATAGAGGAAAATTTCCATATCGACATTCTCTGCAACCGCAACGGCGAGTATTATATAGACCCCGGGGAGGACGACAGCAACAGGGTGCTGACAAACTGGCTCCTTGACTCTTATGCCGTAAACAGCGCCATGAAGGAGAGCCACGCGGCTTCGGGCAGGGTGCTCGTGGAGGATGTGCCGTCGGCAAGAGAGTTCCTCCCGACGGTGCTTGAGGCTATCGCCTCTTCGGAGAAAATAGTGTTCACATACGCCGGCTTCAACCGCTCCCGGGCGGAGTGCGACATCCTGTTCCACCCCTATTTCGTGAAACGCTACAAGCAGCGGTGGTATATGGTGGGGCTGCGCGAGAAAACCGCCGACATACGCACATACGCTCTCGACCGCGTGAAAGAGATGAGGCTGGTGAGCAAGAACTTCACCATGCCTGAAGATCTCGATCCTTCGCAGTTCTTCGACAATATCATAGGCAAAACCCTCTCGAAAGCCCCGGCAAGAATAGTGAAGATTCGCGCGACACCCCAGCAGGCGAAATATTTCCGCGCTCTCCCTCTGCACCATTCGCAGCAGGAGGAGATTCATGACAATTATTCGATTTTCACCTACAGACTCAAACTGAACTATGAGCTTGTGCATGAGCTTCTCGGTTACGGAGCCGGCGTGACGGTGCTCGCCCCGAAGGAGCTTCAGCTGATGGTGACAGACGAGTTGCGGCAGAGCCTGCGGCAATACGATGAGCTGCTGCCTGAATCCCGATGACCCTGCAATTACAAGAAACACCCTATCCAACCGATATAATGACACAAGAATCAATCAACCGCCACACTGTCAGCACCGACGATTCGGTGAAATGCGCGCTCGACCGCCTCGACACCCTGTCGGGAAAGGCGATGGTGCTTTTCGCTACAGATGCCGCCGGCAGACTGCAAGGCACTGTAACCGGAGGGGACATAAGACGCGCATTGCTCAGGGGAGTATCACTCGACGCTCCCGTCGCCGAGGCGATGAACAGATCGTTCACCGCCATAGAAAGCGGAGAAGACCCGGCAGGAAAGGTGGCGGAGGGAAAGAGACGGCACCTGTGCCTTGTGCCGGTGACCGACGGCGGACACATAACAGACATAATAGACCTTGCCCGTCTTAAAGCCTTGCTCCCGATAGACGCGGTGCTTATGGCTGGTGGCAGAGGCGAGAGACTGCGCCCACTCACGCTGTCAACGCCCAAGCCGCTCCTTGAAGTGGGCGGAAAACCGATTATCGACCGCAATATCGAGATGCTTGAGGAATATGGCGTAAGGAATATATTCGTGACGGTCAATTACCTCCACGACAGAATAGAGGAACATTTCAGAATACGCGAAGCAAAGGAAACGGATAATCATGCGGATGTGACATGCGTGCTTGAGCCCCGGCGTCTCGGGACGCTCGGCAGCCTCGCGCTTGTGGAGGGACTGCGCCATGACAATATCCTGGTGATGAATTCCGACCTGCTGACAAACCTTGATTTCGAAAAGATGTGGCGCCTGCACACCGAATCGGGTGCGCATCTGACGATGGGAGCGGTGCCGTATACCGTGTCGGTGCCTTTCGCGATAATGCGTACCGAGGGTTCGAAAGTGACCGGACTTGAGGAGAAACCCACCTACAACTATTTCATAAACGGAGGCGTTTATATGATGCGGAGAGAGCTTCTCGAACGCATCACCAAGGGTGAATATCTTGACGCACCGAACTTTATAGAGTCTTTGATTGCCGACGGACTCAAAGTGGAGTGTTTCCCCATAGAGGGAAGATGGATAGACATAGGCTCTCCCGATGACTTCCGTGCGGCAAATGAACTCCTCTCCTGACCGGCGTTGCCGGTAATTCGGCGTCGTGTCTCCCAAACACGATTCCTATTGTTCTTTAAATCTCAAAACAATGGCTGATTCAAACTTCATAGATTACGTAAAGATCCTTTGCCGCAGCGGCAAGGGCGGCGCCGGAAGCCGGCATTTCCACAGAGCGAAATATGTTCCGAAAGGGGGACCCGACGGAGGTGACGGAGGACGCGGCGGACATATCATCCTGAAAGGCAACCGCCACATGTGGACACTTCTCCCCCTCCGCTACCGCCGGCATGTGTTCGCGACCAACGGACAGAGCGGCGGCGAGAACCGCTCCACGGGAAAAGACGGCGAGGACCAGATAATCGAAGTGCCCGTCGGCACCACTGTCTTCGATGCGGAGACAGGCGATTTCCTTTGCGAGGTGACGGAAGACGGCGAGGAAATAAAACTCCTGCGCGGCGGCAAGGGGGGACTCGGCAACTGGCATTTCGCCACCGCCACAAACCGTGCGCCGAGATATGCGCAGCCGGGGCAGCCGTCGATCGAGAAGGCTGTGGTGCTGGAGCTGAAACTCCTCGGAGACGTCGGTCTTGTCGGTTTTCCGAATGCCGGGAAATCGACCCTTCTGTCGGCAATTTCCGCCGCCAAACCGAAAATCGCCGACTACCCCTTCACAACCATGGAACCGAGTCTGGGAATCGTCGACTACCGTGGCGACAGGTCATTCGTGATGGCGGATATTCCGGGAATCATCGAGGGCGCCAGCGAAGGGAAAGGTCTCGGTCTCAGATTCCTGAGACATATAGAGCGCAACGCGGTACTGCTTTTCATGGTTCCCGCCGATTCCGACGACATCCGCAAGGATTATGAGATTCTGCTTCACGAACTGAAGGAGTTCAACCCCGAACTTGCAGACAAAAGCCGTGTGCTTGCCATCTCCAAGTCCGACATGCTCGATGACGAGTTGCGCGATGAACTCGCAAAAGAGCTTCCGGAGGGTGTGCCTGCCGTATTTATCTCGGCGGTGACAGGTCAGGGGCTGACCGAACTGAAGGATCTCCTCTGGAGAGAAATAAATTCTGAAGAGAATAAAAACAATTTCACGATAACCCACAGAAAGCTCGACATGCGCCATCGCGTGCAGGAGGAAGATGATTTCATCTTCGAGCAGGACGAACCGGAGGACGACGATTTCTCAAACATGACCGATGAAGACTGGAACGAAGAGTTCTGGGACGAGGAATCTTCTGTAAACCCCGATTGACATGGAACTTCTGAAAATCGACCTTACCGACATCATACGCAGCCGCGTGGGAGGGTTCAAGGGGAAACTCATTCCGGGTTTTGTGCTCAATGCCCTTGAACGTCTCATACATCAGGATGAACTGAACGAGGTGCTTGAAAAGACATATCCCAAAGAGGGGGCGGAATTTGCCGCCGGTGTCTATGAATATTTCAACGTGACGCTCAAACCCGTCGGAATGGAGAACATCCCTTCCGGCGGCCGCTTCATATTCGCCTCCAACCATCCTCTCGGCGGACTTGACGGCATAGGACTCATCGCCTTGCTCGGAAAAAAATACGGAGACGAGGGAATCCGTTTTCTGGTCAACGACATGCTGATGAATGTGGAACCGCTGCGCCCGGTGTTCCTCCCAATCAACAAATACGGCTCGCAGGGTCGCGAAGCGGCACGCGCCATCAACGACGCATACGCTTCTGACCGGCAGATAATCATATTCCCCGCCGGACTTTGCTCGCGCCTCGGGGACAACGGCGAGATCCGCGATCTCAAATGGAACAAATCATTCATAGCCAAGGCTGTCGAATACAAACGCGACATAATACCGGTGCATTTCATCGGAGAGAACTCGCAAAGATTCTACAAAACGGCACGCCGCCGCAAGAAGCTGGGACTCAGGATAAACATCGAACAGGCACTCCTCCCCTCCGAGCTCTGCAACGCCCGCGGAAAAGATTTCACGGTGGTCTTCGGCAAACCCATCCCCTGGCAGTCGCTCATCTTCGCCGGCAAACCGCAGGCGGCAATAGCCGAAGACATCAAGAACACGGTCTACTCCCTCTCCGACACAAACTTTTGAAACGTGCCGGTTTCCCCTTACACACAATCCGATATTACGGCAGACATACAGTTGTTAAATGTGGAAGCACTCGTTAACGGGGAGAGTGGCGGTGCTCGTTGGTATGTCACACATAACACCGCGCGATCATTGAAAGTGTTATGTCGGCGGCACCCAAAGTTGTGCCG
>CAMWMW010000206.1 GCA_947175455.1 uncultured Porphyromonadaceae bacterium
ATCCGCATGCCTTCATAAGATAAGCCACAGCGTCAGCCTCAGTTTCCGTATACTGACCGGGAAGGTAGGTGTTGCTCATGTTTTCCCAATCGAACTTGCGAAGTCCGAAATTCATCGAAAGACGCTTGGAGATATCAGAACATTCATAACTGATGGATCCCTTCCCGATCTCAGGATAGTTCCAATATTTCATCACCTGAGCCATGGCAGTGGCGACACAGCCGGTATATGTCCTGTCCGTACCTACCAGCGGACACTGGTTATAGTAGGGTTCCCCCTGGTCCCAGCGCGTCTGAAGCATAGGAGCTACCGACTCCCTTGTGGAACGCATGCTTAATGCCGGCTGGACGTTGGCTGTGGAAATGCCATGCTCCGCAGCATATTCGATCTGACGCGCATATTCTCCGAGCCACCATTCAAGCTGAGGCGGAAGATTGCCGGAGACGGCATTACCGTTGTCTGAATAGCCGAGCACCGGATACGCCGCGTCATCCGCAGAGAGGACAAGATAACCCTCGTTCTCCCCTTTGTTGAAAATATAGACTGCAGGATTTCCCTTGGAGGTCTTTGCCGTGTGGGCAAGCCTCGGAGCCTTGCCCGTCCGGGAGGGTGCCCCCATTCTGGCATTCGTGCCCTTCAGGCGTGCAATTGCTTCATCGGGAGTAATAGGCTTTGCCGATACCGAGGCGACAAGAGCCACGGCAGCAAGACCTGTAAACAAATGTTTTAACATATCCCTTTAAGGTTATTTGGTGATAATATGAATAAGATAAGTTGGTATGCCCGGTCTTCCAGACACCCTGACGGGGACTGCAAGACCGGGCGAAATATGAAATTATTTTATCACGACTTTTTTGCCGTTGATGATATAAATACCCTTGTCAAGAGCTTTGATCTGCTCCGAAGACGCATCCTTGTAAAGGAGCTTGCCGTCAATTGACACAACTGTAAACTTATTATCCTTGCCGGTCAGAACATCTTCAACACCGGAGTCTTTATCAAGTGTATACTTGAATGTAGCGTCAACCGAACCGTAAGCATTGTCAATATAGAAGGCATCATAGTAGAATACCAGTGTATAATCCGTTTCAACTGTTGGTGCCGGATCGAAGACAAGCTTGAAGGCAGGGTGATCGTAACCCTCGGTCAGAAGTTCCGCACTCTTCGGTGCCACCGCACCCATCGTGAAATAATCCGAGCTGCGGAGATTGATATTGTTTATGTTGTGCAGAACAGCTGTTTTCGCTTCAGGAATCTCTACGATTATTTCAGCAAGAGATGAAACCGTAGCTCCATTTTCCGGATTGCATTTGAAAGAATATTCTTTCTTACCCACAATATTCCATGTGTGTGCGATTGCGCCAAGCGCTTCTCCCGACACATTGACCGCACCGGCAGGAATAGATATGCTCAGCGTTCCGAGAAGGTTCTTGTCGCAATATTTCTCTGCGACAAAATCGAAAATAATCACGTTTGTCTCATCTGACACACTGACAGAGTAGTCTGTCACGACCTCACCGTTGAGTTTCACCTCAATGCCATCTTTCGAACGCAAGGAGAGAGTCTCGTCATCGTTAAACTTGAAGTTTGCGTATAGTCCGTAACCCTCGTTTACAATGTCACCTGTAGGAGAAGCCTCCCATGAATTATCGATTTCTTTTGTTCTCTTGAGAGTCCAGGTCTGGGAAATGTCGGGAGAGGGCTGTCCGTCATCAAGAATAAAGGAATCCTTGTCGATCGAGAGTTCGAGCCAGCCTCCGAGACTCGCCGCTTCCTGCATAGCCTCGCTCATAAGATCGGTAAACTTAAGCTTGAATGTCGGATGCGCGGCGTCAGCCACCTTCTCTATAGTATAGTCGCCGAAATATCTCAGCTTCTGTCCGATAGTAAGATGCGGATTCACATCATAACGGATCACCGGGTTGTTGTTGTCGTCAATATCCTCGAAAGTCTTGGGTTCCGCCTTCTCCGCGTTAAGGAACTCTATTGTGAATTCTTTGAAATCCTCAAGCAGATATCTTGTGTCAAGATCCATCTTTGGAGACACCTTTACCTCATATTCCTTGTCGCTGAGGTCACCGACTGTAATGGAATAGTTGATGGCAGGCGAGGGATTTTCCTCATCCACTGTATACATTCCCTGATCTATGCTCACCTGCAGAATGCCGGGACGCGAGAAGATTTCCGAATTCACTCCTATGATAATGTACGGATCTCCCCAGTTGTCTTTCAAAGACCATCCTTTGGCATTCTCGGAAGCCCATGCGTTCTTCACCTGAGGAACACTCTCTCCATTATATGTGACAACCACGGATTTTACCTTAGTGCCATACTGAGGATCATGATTAGGATTTTCCCATTCCTCGTATTCTACTGTTTCCGCATCCTCGATGGCGAATTCAATCTGCAACGCCTTTCCTTCGGGAATAGCTATCTTGGACAGATTCTGGGGGGTTGCAGTCCATGAATATTCCTTTACAAGAGCAGGATCAACTTCGAATGTAGCCTTGATGACTTTGCTGAGTTCCTCTCCGTCGGCAAACGCACCGGCTGCGATTTCGAGTTCATATGTACCTGCCTCGGAAACCGACTCCACAGGTGTCTCTCCGTCATAGAAGAATACCTCGGCAGTATGCATTCCGCCAAGGCTCCAGTTGCGTCCCAGTTCGCCTTTATAAGCTTTCTTGCTGACCGTATTTGTAAGCGTTGCAACCGCAGTGTCGTCGATACCGAGCATGCTTACTTCCGGGAAGTCGATTACCACTGAAGAAATGGATTTGATCTTTACCGGACTCTGTTCAGGGGACATAACCACATATTTTTCAATCGGAAGCTTGGCATCGGGATTGACAGTGAACTTAGCGGTAATCACGTCATTGCCGACAGCATCTGCCGGACGCGGCAGTGTAGTGTCAGTTCCCAGATAGAAACAGCCGGCTCCGACTGTAAGCGTATACACTCCGGCTTCTGTCAATTCGGGGAAAGTCACCTTGTAACCCATCGCGCCCTCAAGATAAGATTCCTCATCGAATGCGACTGAAGTAACGGCGGAAGGTTCGCCCCCGTCTTTGGCTATTGTCACATTCGACAGCTTTGACTCATCAAACATCGCGAAAGCCTCGCCCATTCTGTTCACATCAAGATAGAGAACCGCTGACTTCAGAGACTTCACCTCTTTGCTCTCCTCTGGACTGACAGCTTTCAGCACGATTGCGGCTTCCACAGGAACCGCCTCGCCGAATGTATGGGTGTAATCGACTTCAGGCGTGCCGATGCCGTTGACAGAGAAGCATCCTTCATCGATATGAATCTTGAGGACACCGGGGGTATTGAACATTCTCGGATTGAGACAGATTTCAAGATTCCCGGTAATTGCGTGCGGGACGGCAACGAAACCGATCTCACCGATGTCTTCGTCATCCCAATACATCACTTCTGTGGCTCTGTTGTATCTTGTAAGCGCGACATCATTATAGCTTACCGTTATCTTCGCATCAGGATTTGTGGCAGTAGCAACGACATCGCCACCGAAATCGAACTTTATCTTTGTGGTAAAACTCTCGACGGAAGCTTTTTCAGATGTACCGCCGTTTTCAGGGGTGACCGTATAGGATTGCTCAGCACGGGTGTTCTGAGTCAAAAGAGGCAGGTCTGTACTGACAGCATAGCCTGCAAGACCGCCCAGCAACAATGTCCCGGAGGTCAGCAATGAATAAAGTAAATTCTTTTTCATAAAATTAATGTTAGATTGTGAAATGATCCGACTGATTGTTTTCTTGCAAACAACAAGTTAAAATAAAGTATGAGTGGGGCATAATCTCCCGGCGGGAACCGGGAAACCCGGTTCCTTGCCATAGAGATCGAAAGTTAGAGGTTGATTATTTCTTTATGATCTTTTTGCCGTCGCGTATATATACTCCGGCTGGCAGAGAGTCGAGATCTCCTTTCATCTCGATACCCTGAAGATTATAGATTCTCGAGATTCCATTGCTGCCGTCTACAGCCACATCGTCAACTCCCGAAGCATCGGTAAACACGACCTTATGATTGCGTTTTGATGTTGTGAACTCGCAAAGTCCGTCGCCATTCGGTTCAACGACCGCACCGTCCACGACTATGATGGTTCCCTGCGCGGGTTTCATGCTTACCAGAGTAGTGCCGATGCAGTTAAGCGGCTTGGATGTATCTTCATGCCTGAGCACTTTGTCATAAAC
>CAMWMW010000207.1 GCA_947175455.1 uncultured Porphyromonadaceae bacterium
GCGCAGAGGGGAGCGGTTTTGTCGCACGATGGAAGAATGGTAGCATACACGCGCGACAACAATATCTTTATATCCAATCTTGATTACGGCACAGACAAACCGATAACCGGCGATGGTGAAATAAACCGCATCATCAACGGGGTGTCTGACTGGAGTTACGAAGAGGAGTTCGGAGTGGTGAATACAATCCGCTGGAGCGGAGATGACACATCGCTCGCCTATATGCGTTTCGATGAGTCGGAAGTTCCTACATACACTTTCGACAACTATAAAAGTTTCTGCGACAGCAATCCTCTGTCGGATGTATATCCCTCTCAATACACTTATAAATATCCTCTTGCTGGATATCCCAACGTCAAGGTGGATGTGAGAGTCTATAATATAGACAACCGCACCACAAAAACCATGGATATTCCGGTCGAATCATATATCCCCTCGATTGAATATGACGGAAGCGGAAGCAATCTTATGGTCATGACTTTGAACAGAGACCAGAATCATCTGTGTCTTTACAAGGTAAATCCCGGTTCTACAGTCGCCACCATGCTGCTTGAGGAGAGAAGCAACGCATGGCTTAGTCCATCCATATACCAGATGGTGAGCTATGGTAAGTCATCTTTTGTAATCGGGAGCGAACGTTCCGGCTATTGTCATCTGTATGAGTATGATTACAACGGAAACATGCTGCGTCAGCTGTCTAAAGGAGATTGGAATGTAACGCAGTATTACGGAAAATCAGCCAAGACAGGTTGTCATTATGCTCAAGCTACCGTAAGAGGGGCGATTAACAGAAATGTAATCCGAATCGATGCCAAAGGTGTCGTGTCAGCGATGAACAATATAGACGGCTTTGAGTCAGCTTCATTCAGTTCAAATATGGATTATTATGTGAGGACTTACAGCAATGCTCTGACTCCTACGTCATACAGCGTGTGCGATTCAAAGGGTGCGGTTATAAAAGAACTTGAGAACAATGCTGCTTATGCTGCGAAATATGCATCGGCTCCGAAAAAAGAATTTCTTACTGTAAAGAATGCAAATGGCGAAGAGATGAATGCATATATCATCAAGCCCGCTGATTTTGACAGTTCGAAGAGATATCCGCTCCTTATGACTCAGTATAACGGACCTGATTCGCAGGAGGTTGCAAACCGTTGGAAGATGGAGGGTGTTTATTATCTTGCATCGTCAGGTTATGTGATAGCGGCGGTAGACGGACGTGGCACGGGTTATCGTTCGCGGGAATGGGCAAATTCCGTATACCGCCATCTTGGCGAATATGAAGCGCAGGATCAGATTGCCGCAGCGAGATATTTCGCATCTCTTCCATATGTCGATGATACCCGTGTAGGGTGTTTCGGCTGGAGTTACGGCGGTTATATGACACTCATGGAACTCTCGGCGGCAAACTCTCCGTTCAAAGCAGGCGTGGCGATGGCTCCGGTTACAGACTGGAGGTATTACGATTCGATATACACAGAACGGTATATGAGCACACCCCAGCAGAATGAGGGAGGATATGCTTCTTCATCGGCATTGAACCATACCTCCAGAATGAATGCCAGACTATTGATCATGTCAGGCACAAGCGATGACAACGTTCACTTCTACAACACTCTTAAATATACATCCAAGTTGAATTATGAGGGAAAGGTTTTCGACATGATGGCGCTTGCCGGATTTGAGCATAGCCTTGGAATGTGCAACGCCAGAGTCATGTTGTTCAGAAAAATCGAGGATTTCCTCAACACTTATCTTAAATAAGCGTTTTAAACATCGGGTCTGAACGACTCCGTATAATCATTACAGAGAATGCAGGATTTAGGTAAAGTCAGCAGTTTGCAATTGTATACCTTCTGGAAGAATCTTTCAGTTGGTCTGCTTACTGTTGTCGGAGTCCTCGCATTCTCCATTCTTCTTCCTTTTTATTTCTCTCCGATAGTCGCTTTGATTGCGGCTGCATTCCTGTATACTGTATTATACAACAATAAAATCAGCAAGCACCCGTCGTGCATGGTGGTTTCTTATTCGATTTTTTTCTGTCTGATAGCTTATTCTTTTGTAAGTATTGTTGTAAATATACTGTATATATGGGGATTTATCTGGCTCCCACCTGAATTTACATTTTTCTCGTATCCTTATATACCATCGCTGATGCTGTGTCCGATATGTTTCCTGACGATGGTTATCATTTATGCGAGAGGGAGAAGACTGAACATATGCGTTGACTGTAAGCTTCATTACGGAGATTCGCGTGAAAGGGGAAAAATCGGAGGCATACTTGAATATGAGTCACGTCTTCAACTCAGGAATCTTCTGATATTGTTCGGATCTCTGACTATTATAGTCTGGGGATACTATCAGTTTTTCTACATTGACACTGATGTCAACGGAAGAGACTGGTATGTGTTCATGTGGCTGACGATAATAGTATTTGTGCTCGATGAGTTCTATTTCATTTTCCGATATTACAATCTTTATCTTGACATGCGCGAGAACAATGAGATTGTAACGCAGGAAGAGCTTCGCGACATGACTGCAAAGACTTACATACGATATTATGTGATATGTAAGGAATATGTGTATATGAACTTCAAGACTGCTGATCCCAAGATGCCTTTCAGACCGGTAATTGACACTCCCTTTTTTACGAAACGTTCGGTAAACGGTATAACGATTCCCGAAGTGACAAATATCATCAGAAGGATGACCGGCATCAATAATGGAGACCTACGTTTCTTTTTCGGACGAAAGATGATGGATATGGAGCGTAATTCCTTGCTGAGATATTTTTATTTTCTTGAAGGGAAACCGGAGGATTATCCGGAACTGAATGTTGACGGTGAGTGGATGGCGTTTGAAGATCTGAAAAGGATTTATTCATACAATCCCGACAAGCTTGCGAGAATATGCGTATCGGATATAACAAGGCTTGCGACAATAATGCTTACATACAAATTGTTTGACGAGCGTGGATTCCGTAAAAATAAACTGAAGTCCTATCGCCCCACCTTTACATTGAAGGAGGTGAAAGAATCGCATCTTGATTTTCAGGATGACAAATGGATAAGGATTTCTATGTTTAATTCAGACACACCGATGTATCGGGTAAAGAGATGGTTCCGTAACATGACATAGGGAAGAGACAATAAGAAAGCCAATCAATGGAATTAGATGCAGTTGCTGTTGTCGGACCTACGGCAAGCGGGAAAACAAGACGCGCTGTGGCTATCGCACGTATGTCGGGCGGCGAGATAATATCGGCAGACTCCCGACAGCTTTACAAGGGGATGACCATAGGCACAGGTAAAGACCTTTGTGAATATGGAGATATCCCGTATCATCTTATTGATATTGCCGAAGCGGGGGAGAAGTTTAACCTGCATCGTTATCTTGCTGCATTCCGCACGGCATTGGATCAAATTAAACAACGGGGAAAATTAGCTGTAGTCTGTGGCGGAACCGGCATGTATGTAGAGAATGCCCTCAACGGAATCCGAATGCCGCAAGTCCCGGAGAACAGATCTTTGAGAGATTCTTTGGCTTCCAAAAATATTATGGAACTCGAATCGATTCTCCGGACATACAAACAATTACACAACAAGACTGATATCGACAATTGCAAGCGTGCGATACGTGCGATTGAAATTGAGGAGTATTACCGCAACCATCCGGAAGAGGCGGCGTTGACGAGAAAAGCAGAAGCAAAACCTCTAAATGCCGTGGTGATAGGAATCGACATACCGCGTGAGGAGCGCAGGCAAAGAATCACACAGCGACTTGAAACCCGCATTAAGGAAGGAATGATAGAGGAAGTCAAGGGATTGCTTGACAGCGGAATATCCGCAGACGATCTTATATATTACGGGCTTGAATATAAGTTTGTGACATTATATGTGACAGGGAAGTCAACGTATGAAGAAATGTTCACTAATCTTGAAACAGCAATACACCAGTTCGCCAAACGTCAGATGACATGGTTTCGAGGCATGGAAAAAAGAGGATTCAAAATCAACTGGATTCCATGGGATATCGCTGATAATGAATTTGAGTCTGAAGTAAGAAAACTAATGGAGCGGTCGAGAGTGCTGTGACCCGGAGATAATGTCTCGCCACGTACACGTAGTATTCTTTAACGGATATTTTTAGAACGAGGAGACAATATCCTGTCGCCTATGTCTTTGGCAACCTGTGACCGTAAACGCATAAGGG
>CAMWMW010000208.1 GCA_947175455.1 uncultured Porphyromonadaceae bacterium
GAACGCAGGCGACGGAATGATTCGGGTACGGTCAAATCGACAGGCGGCGCAGGGTATTGAGAAGTTCGCGGTTGATGGGCTTGTCGTTCTTGATGGCCTTGGAGAAAGGCACATAGACAATCTCGTCGTTCTTGATGCCGATCATCACATTGCGCTGGTCATCAAGCAACGCATCGACAGCGGCAGCACCCATGCGGGAGGCAAGGATACGGTCGTGAGCAGTGGGAGAACCGCCTCGCTGAAGGTGTCCGAGAATCGAGACACGCACATCATATTCAGGATATTCCTCTTTTACACGTTGCGCGAGACCCATCGCTCCACCTGTTATCGGAGACTCGGCGACAAGCACGATAGATGAGTTCTTTGATTTGCGGAAGCCATTCTTGATAAGCTCCGAAAGCTGGTCTACCTGAGTCGAGATCTCGGGAATGATGGCTGCCTCCGCGCCTGATGCTATGGCACCGTTGAGCGCAAGGAAACCGGCATCGCGTCCCATCACCTCGATAAAGAAAAGACGTTCGTGGGAAGTCGCTGTATCGCGGATCTTGTCGACACATTCCATAATCGTGTTGAGCGCCGTGTCATAACCGATAGTCGTGTCGGTGCCGTAAAGGTCATTGTCTATCGTGCCGGGAAGACCGATGATAGGAATCGAGAACTCGTTGGCGAATATACGCGCACCGGTAAGAGAACCGTCTCCACCGATCACCACAAGAGCATCGATGCCGCGACGCTTCATCACATCGTAGGCACACTGGCGCCCCTCCTCAGTCTGAAACTCCTTGCAGCGGGCTGTCTTGAGAATGGTGCCTCCGCGCTGTATGATATTGGATACATTCTGCGTGGAAAACTCCTCAATCTCATCGTAGATAAGTCCGCGATATCCGCGATAGATGCCAAACACTTTAAAACCTGCGAAAATCGCGGCACGGGTGACTGCCCTGACAGCCGCGTTCATTCCGGGAGCGTCACCTCCGGAGGTAAGGATACCTATAGATTTAATCTTATTCATAATCCTGATTCTTAGAAGCTCTTTCATTATACCTGATGAAGCCGGCGCATTCTGTCTGGAATACCCTCTGAACTTCATTTTTACAACAATCTTTCCGCAAAAGTAGTCATTATTTATTAATTTTGCACCGCTGATTGACAAAAAAGTTTTAAGAAGTTAAGAAGTCCACATGATGCATAATACATCCGGCACCTCCGCCTCCGGTCCCCGCGCCGTAACAGTCGGCACATTCGACGGTGTTCACCTCGGACACCGCAAAGTCGTGGAGTATCTGTCTGAACTAAGCGCAGCCAGAGGACTGACCCCTGCTGTCATAACATTCGAGCCACATCCGCTTGCCGTAATCGCACCCGAAAGAGCTCCTCTGTTGCTGGAGACTCCCGAGGAGAGGGAAAGATGTCTGCGCGAGGCGGGAGCGGAAGTCATCGTGCTACGGTTTGACGAATCACTGCGAAGAATGACCGTAAAGGAATGGCTCGGACGACTTGCCACGGAATTTGACACAAGACTTCTTGTCGCAGGCTACGACAACACATTCGGCTCCGACGGAATGACGATGGGCGTCAGAGAATACGGCGAGATCGGGAAAGAATACGGCATAGAAGTGGCAGAGGCACCCGTTGTGGAAGGAATCAGCTCCACAAACATACGCCGCGCCCTCGCCGCAGGCGACACCGCCGCAGCGGCACGCATGCTCGGACGTCCCTTCTCCATCAGCGGCATTGTCACACACGGACGCGAACTCGGGCGCCGCCTCGGCTTTCCCACCGCCAACATACAGACAGACGCATCTCTTCTCCTGCCGGCACCCGGTGTATATGCCGCCGATGCAGTCCTCCGCGACGGCAGCCGACACCGTGCCGTGGTGAATATAGGCACGGCGCCGACCGTCAGCCAGGGTCTACCCATGACTACCGAAGCCCATCTGACAGACTTCTCCGGCAACCTCTACGACAGCGAACTGAGACTCGAATTCCTCCGCCGCCTCCGCGATGAGCAGCGTTTTCCCGACCTCGATGCACTGAAAGAGAGAATAGCAAACGACATAACCGATGCACAAAACATCTGATTTGTGCAAAAATTTGATTTAGTCAGATTTGTTTGCTATCTTTGTCTAATTTATAAAAACAAATGCAATGGCAGAGATAGAAGTTATCAATTTCGCGGACTCTCCGAGCATCGTGAACCGATACATGCTGGAGATGCGCGACATCAATATCCAGAAAGATCCGCTGCGTTTCCGCACTAACCTCGACAGGATAGGCGAAATCATGGCTTATGAGATTTCCAAACGCCTGAATTACAAGAATACCGAAGTGCAGACACCGCTCGGCATCGCTGTGTGCCGCGAGCCATCAGACCAGATAGTGCTTGCGACCATTCTTCGCGCCGGGCTCCCTTTTCACCACGGTTTTCTGAATTATTTCGACAGAGCCGAGAATGCGTTTGTGAGCGCATACAGAAAATATAAAGAAAAGGGCGATACTTTTGATGTGCTTATCGAGTATCTCGCCTCTCCTTCGATCGAGGGGAAGACTCTGCTTCTCGTTGATCCGATGCTTGCTACCGGCAGCTCTATGGAACTCGCCTACCGCGCTCTCCTCTCCAAGGGTGAGCCGGCTCACATACATGTCGCCTCGGTGATAGCCTCACGCCAGAGTGTGAAATATATCTGCGACCGATTCCCGGCTGAAAAGACCACTTTGTGGTGCGGCGACATCGATGATGAGGTCAATGCGCATTCATATATCGTGCCGGGTCTCGGAGATGCCGGAGACCTCGCTTTCGGAACCAAAGAATAAGAAGCTGTTTAAAAAGTGAAAGAGCCTTGATTCTTGAGCATATCGACATATTGAATTTCAAGAATATCCGCGACGCAAGACTCGATTTCTGCGATGGAGTGAATTGCCTGCTGGGGAAAAACGGCATGGGGAAAAGCAACCTTCTCGAAGCCATTTATTTCCTTGGCATGTGTCGTCCCATGAGCTCGATTCCGGAAAGCGCGCTTATTCTTCATGGCGAAGAGATGCTGATGGCGAAGGGTGAATATTCCATGGATACCGGGGCTTCCGAGGAGGTAAGCTGCGGCATTGTGCGTGGAAAGGGGAAGACCCTTAAACGCAACGGGAAGGAATATGACCGCATTTCGGAGCATATCGGCAGATTTCCGGTGGTCACGGTCACTCCTGCCGACAGCGAGCTGGTGACAGGCGCTGCGGAAGTGCGCCGCAAGCTGATGGATATGGTCATCTCCCAGGCTGACCGGTCATATCTGGCACAGCTGATACGCTACAACAAATCGCTGGAATCACGCAACCGCATGCTTCGTGCCGGGCTTTCGGACCAGCTGCTGTTTGAGGCGATCGAAGCTCAGCTCTCGGAAACCGCCCTCTCAATCCACGCCACCCGCCGGGAATGGACAGAGGAAATCTCCCCCGTGTTCAGGAAGTATTATTCCATGATTTCCGGAGATGCCGAAACCGCCTCTATCAAATACAAGAGCGTGCTCAACGACAAGACTCCTCTCCAGATCTTCAATGAAGACAGAAGCCGAGATCTCGCTTTGGGATATACATCGCGCGGAATTCACAGAGACGATCTCGTCACAGGTCTCGGCGAATATTCCATGCGTCGCCTCGGAAGCCAGGGACAGGTGAAATCATATCCCGTTGCCTTACGCCTCGCCATATTCGACTATCTCAAGGAGCGAAGCGGTGTCACCCCGGTTCTTCTCCTTGACGACATTTTCGACAAACTTGATTCGGAAAGAGTAAGACGAATAATGGAACTTGTCAGCACCGACGGGAATTTCAGACAAATCTTCATTACCGACACCAACCGCGAGCACCTCGACGAGACCATCGCATCTCTCAAAGGGGAGAGCCGACTGTTTGAGGTCGCAGACGGGAATTTCAACCTTATATGCCAGAATGAGAAGAAATGAAGCGCAATCCGTAGGAGATGTTCTCCGGCTCACCATCCAGGAGTGCAACATGGCGGCAAGACTCGATGAGCAAAAGGCAATCGGGTTGTGGAAACCTGTTGTGGGTGACCACATAGCGCGTCTTTGCGGACCACCGGCGGTGAAACTCGGAGTCATGACAATTTCCGTCTCCTCCCCTCCGCTGCGACATGAATTGACCATGCACCGCTCTTCCATTATAA
>CAMWMW010000209.1 GCA_947175455.1 uncultured Porphyromonadaceae bacterium
ATATAGTTTTCGGTATCCGCGAAATCTATCTTACCGATGCGGCTAACATTTGCCGCCACAGCAATATGATCGTCAGGGATACGCACCGCCGCCCATACTCCTCCTTTCTTTTTCGGACCCTCTCCCTGAACCTCAAAAATCCAGACCTCCTTCGGATCAGCTATTGTCAGACATTCACCCGAATCGCCATAACCATATTTCTTTATGAGTTCCCCCATAAGTTTTATGGCTTCCCGGGCTGTCGAGCACCGCTCAAGCGCAATTCTCTGAAGTTCCTCGATCATGAACATACCCTCCGGGTTGCAGAGCGTGTCGCGACCCGAATATGTAGTCTCGCCTATTGCCAGCTGTCTCTCATTGAGGCAGGGATAGGCAGTGTCAAGAAAGCGGTAGATGTGTCTCGCCTGAGGAATCTTTCCCCGTTCGGTGACACCGTCCATGCTGCCGGGATACTCGGTATGCATTCTGCCTCCGTATATGCTCGTGACAGTATCGCGGGGGAAATCGGCAGACGGCGAATAGCGCATCCACGTGCGATACCAAGAGTCGCAGGTATGGCTTGTCATCACCGACCCGTCGACAGAAGCTTTTCTGCCGACCATTATACTTGTGCATGCCTCGTTCTCGCCTTGCGCCGCCAAAGGCAATGTCGATACCGCCAACACACAGAGAGCCAATAGATTTTTGAATTTCATGAGAAAGTCATTTATAGTTCGTATGCATATAACTCAGCAAGAGTCAGCCGCAGATCACGTTGCGTCTGCATGAGCTTCTCATATGAATTGAAATAGTATTCAAGTTCAAGCAGATAATCGAGCAGAGAAAGTTCACCGCCGCTAAAAGCCCTGTAAAGAAGCCCGTCGTTGCTGTTTTTTTCAAAAACGGATTCGTAACGCGAAATATTACCCGCCAGTTCCCGGCTCTGCTCAAAAAGGAATTCAAGACGGGCGGAATATTGCAGACGGGCGTCATCCATAGCCTGCTCCGCGGCAGCCACTTCCGCCCGCGCATGTTTTACTCTGTTTCTGTTTTCCCAGAGAGGGATGCTGACTCCCAGCTTAACCCCCTGCCAACCCTCGTCCGGGGTGAATTCTCCTGCATAGCCTACTGAAAATTTAGGCAGACCCATCGCTTTGGACACTCCTACTCCTTTTTTTGCCACTTCAATCTCCTGTCTCAGATAAGCGAATGCCGGATTTGCAGCCTCCGCCTCAAGAACCCAGGCGCGGAAATCAGACGGGAGCTGTCTTACGGGATTATAAGAGGTATCCGCCATTTCCACGGGGACTCCGCCGTTGAGCATTGTCAGACGCGACAACAGTTGCCTGCGCTCAAGATTCACTCTTTTGAGTTCATTCTCCATATTTGTAAGATTCAACGCAGCCTTATTGCACTCGATTCTGGTCGCCTCACCATGCCTGAACTTGCGCTCGTAAGCATCCGCAACCGCCTTGGCATTATCGAGCTGACGGGAATACAACGCAGCCAGCGCGTTATCATAAACCAGCTCGATGCAACACCTCTCCGCCTCAAGCAGGAGATCCATACGGCGCGAACGCAGCTGGAGATCGGCAGAGACATTCAGGGCATCCGCAAGCTTACCCTTGCGGGAATACAATGTCGGAAAATCAAAACTCTGGCTTATTCCGATATCTTTACGCGCGCCACCGTGGATTCCGGGAAGATAACCGAGTTCGATTTCCGGGTTTTCCGGAGCAAGACCCGTACGGTTGCCGATCTTCTGAGCCTCGGCGCTCTTTCCATAAACCGCCAGCGTCGTGCTGTTGCGTTCAATCTCATCGAGAATCTTACGGAACTGCCCCCCGCTGTTCGCGGCAAAAAGCGGCATGACTGCCGACAGGCACATTGCAAGACAGGCTACAGTTCTCGAAATCATTATGTTATTTTTTATATTATTGTTTCTTATTCTCATTTCTCTTTGTTTTTCTTTCCACAAACCATTTATATACGACCGGCATCATATAAATATTCAGCAACGTCGATGTCAGAAGACCGCCAAGAACCACCACTGCCATAGGACTCTGAATCTCGTTACCGGATTTGTCACCGTTCAAAACCAGAGGAATCAGAGCCAGTGCTGATGTCAGTGCCGTCATGAGTATCGGGTTCAGACGGTCGATCGATCCGTGAAGCACAGTCTCTTCAAGCGGCTTGCCCTCTTTCATGAGCCTCTGATACTTGGATATGAGCAGGATACCGTTGCGTGTCGCAATACCGAAAAGCGTGATAAAACCTATTATGACCGGAATGCTGACAACACCTGAGGTGAAATAAACGGCAAGCACACCGCCTACAAGTGCGAAAGGAAGATTAAGCAAAACTATCGCCGCAAGCGATACATTCCGGAATTCACTGTAAAGCAGAAGGAAGATGACCATCAACGCGATGACAGTAGTGAAGAAAAGTGTGCGCGAGGCATTCCTCGCACTCTCGAACTGACCTCCGTATTCAATTCTATAACCCTCCGGCAGGCTCACATTCTCATCTACCGCTTTCCGAATGTCTTCCACAACGCTGACCACATCTCTGCCCGAGACGTTCGCCGAAACCACAAGCTTGCGCTGCACGTTCTCACGCGATATCGAATTCGGTCCACCGGTCGAGACAATATCCGCGACCTCTTCAAGTGGCACTTTCCTGCCGGTACCGGTGTCTATGAGCGCTTTTTTCACACCCTCTATATCTTCGGTGTAATTCTTGTCGAGTCTGAGGACTATGTCAAACTTCCGCTGACCTTCATACATGTCTCCGATCTTGTTTCCGGCAAACGCACGCTCCACAAACTTATGGAAATCATCCATCGTGATGCCGTAACGCGCCAGCGCATCCCTGTCGGCGCGTATCTGAAGCTGCGGTGTCTCCACCTGCTGCTCCACACTCACATCAACGGCACCCGGGACCTCATCCACAAGACCCTTGATACTGTTGCCGATCATATACATACGGCTTAGATCCGTACCGAACACCTTGATGGCGATGCTCGCTCTCGTGCCGGTCAGCATATGGTCAATGCGATGACCTAACGGCTGACCGATTGTCACGGCGATTCCCGGAACTTTCGACAGGCGTTCACGCATGTCGTCAAACACCTCGTCGCGGCTTCTCTCTTTCAGATCGAACCTCACATCTATCTCCGCACCGTTTGTAGCCTGCGAATGTTCGTCAAGCTCACCCCGTCCGGTGCGTCTCGCCGTAGCCGTGACTTCCGGCACCTCAAGCAGAGCCTCCTCCATCATGCGGCCCAGCTCGTCATTGACCTCCAGCGACACACCGGGTTTCGCCACAGCCGAGATTGTCGCGGATCCCTCATTGAAATCAGGAAGGAAGCTGCTGCCCATAGTAATGAAAAGACCTATCGCGACTGCAAAAACGGCGACAGTAGCGATTGCCACGGACTTTCCGTGAGCCAGCGTCCATTTCAATGATTTGAAATAAGCGGCGGAAAGTCTGGACGACACCCAGCTCTCCTTCTCCTTGCGCGACAGATACTTCTCACCGGAAAGCATCATCCGGCAAAGAAGCGGCGTAACAGTCATCGCCACGATCAACGACATGAACAATGCGATGATATAAGCTATGCCAAGCGGTTTGAGCATACGTCCTTCCATCCCGGTAAGGAAAAACAGCGGAATGAAGGCAACCATGATTATGAACGTGGCGTTCAGTATCGAGGCACGGATTTCCTTGGATGCCTCGTACACAACCTTCACCACCGGCAACCGCTCCTCTTTCGGCAAAGCATGATTCATCCTCAGCCTCTTGTAAACATTCTCCACGTCTATGATGGCATCGTCCACAAGCGAACCGATGGCTATGCACATGCCTCCGAGAGTCATCGTGTTGATATTCATTCCAAGCAGATAGAGTATGATGCAGCTGCCGAGCAACGACAATGGTATCGCAATGACCGAAATGAGCGTTGTCCTCACACTCGCAAGGAAAACAAAAAGGATCAGCACCGCGAACACAGCACCCTCTATAAGCGACCGCCCTACATTATTGACGGATGCCTCTATGAAATCAGCCTGCCGGAAGATTCTTGTGTCCATCTTCACATCCGGGGGGAGTGATTTCTTTATTGCCTCAAGATTTTCTTCTATATGTTCAGTAACTTCAAGAGTATTTATATTGGGCTGCTTG
>CAMWMW010000210.1 GCA_947175455.1 uncultured Porphyromonadaceae bacterium
CAATTGAATAGAGCATCTGACTACGGATCAGAAGGTTGCAGGTTTGAATCCTGCAGGAGTCACAAAAAAGGAGGTGAATTCACCTCCTTTTTTATTTGTTCGCACGTCCTGTCTGTAACAGGATTACTCAGACGGATTCCCTTCCGCAACGATACGTCTGCCCGGCGTGGTGTTGATGATGAGCGGTACTGTTTCGGCTGTCACCATACTTGTGTCAAGACCGAAAGCTTCCTGGTCGGTAATGCCGAGACGGCGCAGATATCGGTGCATTCGCATAATAAACGCCGCAGTGCGGGGGCAGCTGCTTGAAGGAGAGAAGATGCGTCGTATGATGATGAATCTGAAGTCTCCGGCAATTCCTCTTTCTCTCAATGACGGATAACCGCTTCGGAGGTCTACTTTGCCTTCTTTTACAAGATCCTCGATAATCTGTCTTATATATACGTTTATCTTTGGTTGTACTCTGAAGCCAAGATACATGTCGATACGGTAGATAGTCTCTGGCACAATCACCTTTGCGGAATATTCAAGCGTTTCGGGTTCATCCACATGTGTCACATGTACGAACCAGTAATGGTCAGCCCGTTTCGGCTGTTTGTTGATTATCGAATATAAGACTTTACTTTCTATATTTTTGTCATCGGATGTCTGGACCAGATAAACGAGATTCGAGGCGAATTTCGGAATCTCATGGTCATTCTTTATGTCGACTATCACCTCTTTTGCCTTGTCTATGTCGAAATACTGGACATATGAGGTTCTAAGCCTTATCGCTTTGTTCCATATTATCATGACCGTAGCCACAATGCCGGCAATCAGAATGCTGAACCATCCGCCATGTGTGAATTTGAAAAGATTGGCGATAAAGAATACACCCTCTATGATACCGAAGAAAACAAGGAATGCCGAACATAGCACAATGTTTACATTCAGGCTGTGCAGATAAAAGGTCAGGAGCACAGTCGTCATCAGCATGGTGATGGTTATCGCAAGACCATATGCCGCCTCCATGTGGCTTGAATCGCGGAAAATAAGGACGGTCAGCAGACATCCCCCCAGCAGTGCCCAGTTTACAGCCGGAATATATAATTGCCCCTTTTCACGAGAGGGATACTTAATCTTGAGTTTCGGCCATAATACGAGGTTCATTGCTTCCGAGAAAATCGTGAACGATCCGCTCAGCAATGCCTGACTGGCAATTATGGCGGCACCGGTAGACATTATCACCCCGATAATGGTGAACCATTCCGGCATAATTCCGTAAAACGGGTTGATTCCAGCGGTTTTTTCGGATGAGAGGAGCCATGCTCCCTGCCCGAGATAATTGAGAATCAGCATTATTTTTACGAATATCCAGCTGACGGATATGTTCTTGCGTCCGCAATGTCCGAGATCGGAGTATAATGCCTCTGCTCCGGTTGTGCACAGGAATACCGCGCCAAGAATAAGAAACCATTCCGGGTTGCTGCACAATAACTTGATTGCCCACCAGGGGTTAAATGCCTTTAATATTCCCGGACACAGGTGTATGTTGAGTGACCCCAATGTTCCAAGCATCAGAAACCATAGTAACATGAACGGTCCGAAAAACTTGCCGATTTTACCGGTTCCCATCTGCTGCATTATGAAAATGAATAGAATGATCAATGTCACGATGGGGATTATAGGAACGTGGGGCATTACGATTTTAAGACCTTCAATTGCGGAGGTGACGGTCACAGCAGGTGTTATGACACCGTCGGCAACCAGTGCGGCTGCACCGACAGCGGCTACTATCCATAGCTTCCTTCCATATTTTTTTCTAAGCAGGGCGAATAATGCGAGAATGCCGCCCTCACCTTTATTGTCGGCTCTCAGGGCAAGCAATACATATTTTATTGTAGTCTGCAACGTCAGGGTCCAGATAACGCAAGATACAGCCCCGATGATATATTCCGGAGTATAGTCAGGTGTCACGCCTGCTATTGCCTTCATTACATAAAGGGGAGACGTGCCTATGTCTCCGAACACGATGCCCAGAGTCACAAGAAGTCCCGCCATGGTAAGGCGTTTTAACGAAGATTTGTCATTTATAGTCGAATTCATGTAAATATAACAATCAACACAGCCAAATTATCCGTCAAATATTTTTTTAATCCGGCTTGTGCCGTTTTTTGATATAATTTATTATATTTGCGCACCATATCCGCAATTCATCAAATTGTTTTTATAAACATATATTCTTATTCCAGTTTTTCCATATGCCTTATATATCATATCGTTTTTCATTCATATCCGCGATATTTCTTGTTATATGCATTTTGCCTTTCACGGGGATACGCGCTGCGGATGACACTGCCGAAGTGCGTGCCATACTGTCTGAAGCGTCTTCTGTTCTCGAAAGCGACCCCAAGAAGGCATCCGGACTTGCCAACAGAGCATTGAAACTATGCGATACCGCTCATCCTGATTCGGCGACGATAGCCGCAACCATAATGTATGGAGAGGCAGAGCAGCTTCTTGGAAATTTTGATCTCAGCATACACATACTTTATGATGCGGAAGGTCTCATCAAGGATGGTGACACGCAATGGAAAGCAAGGCTATATAAGCTGCAGGGGAGGGTCTTCAGCAAATTGGGCGATTATCAGAAATCCGCGGAACTCAATGACCGTGCCACTTCAATGTTCAGGGCATCGGGGGATTCCGCACTTGTGGCAGACTGTTACAATGAGCGTGGAGTGATGTTGCTCAATCTTCATGAATATGTGATAGCAGAGCATTTCTTCCGCAGGGCACTTGAGATAAACAGAAAGCTCAAGAATCTAAAAGGTATCGCAAAAAATCTCAATAGCATGTGTCTGTATTCCGGAGACTCCAATGAGAAACTCGGAATGATTGAAGAGGCGATAGCAATTAACAAACATCTCGGAAACAACTGGGCACTTGGCGAAAATTTCAACAACAAGGGGAAACAGCTTTATTACGCCGGGAGGCCGGATGACGCAAAAGCTGCGCTTTCGCAGGCAAAAGTCTACATAGACAGTCTCGAAGCCAAAGAACTTCTCTGTGACAATTATGAATACCTCTCTATGGTATACGCGATGAAAGGGGATTACCGCAAGGCATACGAATATCTCGGCATGATGTCGGATCTTTCCACTCAATTGCAGAAAAACAATCGACTTCGCAACACAGAACTTGATCTGTCGCGGAAAAAATTCGAAGACCAGAGGATTGCCATAGACAAACAGGAGCAGGAATACAAGATAGAATTGCTGACAAGAAACATCATTCTGCTTATAACATTTATAGTTCTCTGTGCGGTATGTCTTTTGCTTTATTATATCAAGAACCGCCATAAAAAGAATCTTCAGCTCATAGAAACCCGACATAAACTTGAGATGTCCGCAAAGGAGGTTGATTCCCTTAAAGTGCGTCAGCAGCAGCTTGAGCTTGAGAACGCCCAGACTCTGCTTGAGTCAAACCGCAGGGAGCTTACCGGATTCGCAGCTTTTCTCAAAAGCAGAAACGAGATAATGGACAAGATAAAGGAGATGATAAAGGAAGGCTATAAGATGGATCCCTCATTGATAGGGGCGCACCTTAAGAAAATAAATGCATTTATCACGACCAACTGCACGAACGATAAAAACGGCAAGACTTTTCTATTGAGTGTAGAAGAGAGAAACAAAGACTTTCTTATGCGACTCATGGAAAAACACCCTGCGCTTACCAAGGGAGAACGCAATCTCGCATTGCTTATCAGGGGAAAATTGTCGACCAAAGAAATCTCTCTTCTGCTCGGTCTTGAGCCTCGAACTGTAAACATGAACCGCTACCGTCTTAGAAAATCTTTGGCACTGAATCAGGAAGACAGCCTTGAAGAATATCTTAGAAACGTTTGAAAACGTGATGTCGCGGGATCGGCGTAAAACAAGAGTCCTGTATATATTGTTTTTTAGATAAAGTATTGATAATAAGAGGGGAGTCAATTCTGATTGTAGACAAACACAACGGCTTGTTTTTAGAATTGTAGATAGTTTTTAGATTGAAATTTTTTTATTATGCCATGAAGCGGAAATAAATTAGCGGCGTAAAATTTGTCCACTAACCTTATTTATCATGGCAAACAAAACTCAATTAAAAGGAAGGGTTCTGCAGATGCTCCTTC
>CAMWMW010000211.1 GCA_947175455.1 uncultured Porphyromonadaceae bacterium
CGATCATGCTGCTTACCACAGGCGGCGGGTAGCTTCCTCCACCGGTGACACTCATTAAGCGTCCAACACGCTGAAGGTCACCCGATGAAGCGTAGCTGTCATTGTTAAGATCTCCGGAAAGAATAGTGCGTCCTTCGGTGCTTCCGTTGAGAGTGGCGTATGTGGCTCTTTTGAAAATGATGCATGCGCTTGGTTTGTATGTTCCGGCGGCAAGTTCGTAGACATCACCGTCGACGTTTTTAAGAGCCTGCTCGCGGAATTCTTCCACGCCGAAAGCGTTTTCCCGGGTCAAGCCGTCTTTGATGCCGGCTCCCTCGGGAGTCACATAGTAGGTTGTCGCGAATGCCGGCGCAACTGCGAGGGCACCGAATGAGAGAAGTAAATTTTTCAGTCTCATAGTAGAAATGATTTTAAGTTATTATTTGTTGTTTTTGTTTTTCGGTTGTCTGTTTCCATCGAATCCTTGATGACAGGAATTCGTATGCCTCTACTATATATGTCGCATCTCAAAAAAAAATCTATAGGTCGAAATGCGATTTTTTTTGAAAAATTTTTGTTTCCTCAAAAGACAGGTCGCCTTTGTATGGGTATAAAACGTTGGCAGTGTGAGTTTTCGCAAGCTCACACTGCCATATAAATGATTTCTAACGATTAGAAGATTAAGGTGCTTTTTTATAGATACCTTTGACTGTTCTTACACATTACAGGTCATTTCCTCAGTCCTCGACAAGACGCAAAAGGATCGCATCGGTTCCCGACGGGTCGGGACCACCAGCCCAGTCTCTCCAAACTCCAATGCCGAGATTGTCATGGGTGGCGACATTGAAGTCATAGGTGTAATAGTTGATGTCGAGACCATATTTTTCGGTTTCATCAGGCGCCAGCCAATACAAGGCTCCCGGCCGTTCCCATATATCCCACATAAGAGGTTTGTATCTTACAGGGTATCCAGAGACTCCGTCTGTGTTTGTTTCCGGAAAAGACTTATATCTGTTGGCATATTGCACGACACCTGCCCAACCTGCTCTCTGGCGGTTGTATTGTTCTTTAGGTGCGAGCTGCTTGAATCTGCCGTAGCCTGAAGCTCCGATAGGGAAGAAGAGGTTTGTGCCTGTGATCGTGTCGCAGACGAATACACCCCTCATGCCTTTCCCGTTCAGACTTCCTTCATTGCGCGCTTCATATGCGTCTTTTACGTTCCCGGCAACTGTGGAAGACTGATCTGTATAGAGCACCCCGTAACCGTATATGGTATTGCTGTTGCCGGTTATGGCGTCAAAGTCCGCTTTTTTCGGCAGACGGCATGTCTTGCCGTCAATTGTGAATGTGTCCCATGCTGTTCGGGAGGTCTTGATGTCTGCCCATTTTTTTGAATCAGACGAACCTGCTATGGCGAAATAACGCGCTGCCCCGTCTTTGTCAAACCACTCCGCTGTATTGTTGGAGGCGGCAATCGGGAAATCTGTGTTGAACTGCCTGAAATAGGAGCCTTCAATTACGGGATCCACCGTCTCCTCGGTGGGGGTGACAAGGTTGAAGCTGTGCCACTTGGTGCTTGAACCGGGGAACGATACGGGTGCGTATCCCTGTCTTACGAATATGAGGTGAATGCAGGTGTAGTTGTTATAGTAGATCTTGATTATTCCCGACCTCGGGGTGGATGTCGTGCCTTTGGGGCGGAATGTGAAATCTACTGTTGAGCCGGATTTCCCTGATATCGTGCCATCCGGGTTTTTCTGCGACTTGCCTTCAGTCGGCTCAAGATCGAACCAGTCGCCGTTCTTTACAACGGCAACCCACGGACCTACCGATTCCAAGGGTTTGAATTCGGTCGCTTCCTCACCCTCCTGAACCATCATGACCACATGGAACGGGTCTTTGCAGTCTTCGCTTCTCCAGATTCCGGTCGGGTTGACAATGCGTCGCATCTGCTGGATTGTCACAGGGGTCTTTACAATGCGGACAGTGCCCTGCGCGTCTTCGATTTCTGCGGTGAAGACGATGCTTGCCTGACGGCGGTATGCCACATAGGGGTTGTTGCCTGTGTAACCTGTGGTCGGAACAAGCTGTTTCGAGCGTGTGAAAAGTGGAATGCGCGCTTCCCATTCACCGCCGCCGTTTGTGGTGATGGTGTAATCGCCGTCAGTGGCATCGACATGCTTGCCGAGAGAGGTGTCATATTCCCGCCATCCGCGTTTGTTGTTTTCCCAGTAGGTTTTGTTGTATGTATACGCGGTGGCATTGATTCCTCCGTATTCGGAACCCACAATGGCGGCGCGGGTCTTGCGGAGCGACAGGAAGCCGTTCCATGGTCCCGGATTATCGGTTGCCTTGTCCCAGTATGGTGTCGGAACGGGTTTTGAGCCATCGGGATTTACGGCGTGCCAGCTGTTTTTGTTTATCTCGTTTTCCGGAATTTCGGCGCGGAGCGATATCAGACGTCTCCCTACTATTTTCAGAGGTATGTTCATGCTCTGGTCGTAAGTGTAGGAGATGAAGTAGGGGTTTGGGGCGATGATCGCCGGCTCCGGGTCGTAGACTATGTGCCAGTCGTTGTCGTTGGCGTTGTTTTTGAGTTTCAGCGTCAGTTTGTAATGGTAGTTGCGCTGTGCGTCGTAGTTTGTTTCGGTGTCTTTGCCGAGCATGAAGCGGTAGATGATCGGTCCCTCTCCCTCGGAGTTCTTGTAATAACCCGACACCTGGACATAGGTCCCTGCCTCTTTGCCGTCTTTGAACCCCTGGTCGCCGGGGGTGTTGCCGTTGGGATATTTTATGGATTCGCCGCCGTCCCAGCTCTGATGTTTGTTCTGTCCCTCTCCCTGCATGTTCTCGTAGAAGTAGAGGGCTTCGGCATTTTCGGCATGAGCGTTCTCAAGCATTATCGGATCGGCTTTGGTCACAGTCATGCCTGTCTGTCCGCCGGCTGTGGAATAGGTTATGTATTCACCCTCCGAGATGAGGTGGGCGGAAACCGAATGGTCCGCGCCGAGATAGCAGTAGCGCGGGATGTCGCGCACCTGCACGGAATGAATCCATACCTGCCCGTTGTCGTAAAGTCCGCTGCCGTCGACGTTGACGGTGACTTTCGACGCTGCTCTTTTCAGCCACGCGTGGAGCGGATACATGGAGCGGTTGATTGCGAGCAGAGGGGCGTCGAAACCCTGGCTCGACTGGTTGTCGGCGGCTGTGAAATATCCGAACATCTGGTCGTTGGCTGATATGTCGTCCTCGTTCCAGATGAGGGGGGTGTTCTTCAGAAGCTCTTCTGTCGAGACATCGTATCCCTCAAGGTTTCCCATGTTAGCCACCGCATATATGCGGTAGCGCCCGAAGGGTATCCCGGCAATCGAGAATGTCGCCTTGGGGGTGTCGCTTTCCGCCTGATGACCTCCGTCGCCGGGGGTATCGGGCGCCATGGCATTGTTGTTGTTTTCAATCTGAAGACCGAGGAGCTTATCCTGCGGCACTTTCATGGCAAGGTTCCCGTCTTTGTCGTAAAGGAGCACGCAGAGGGTGCTGACATGTTTGAGCGCGTCTCCCGAGGCACGTGTGCCCCGGAGCACATCGCGCACGGGGCTGAACACCACCGATGCCGTCAGAGTCGCTTCCCCTTCGCCGATTTCCGGGTCTATGTAGAGACGCTCGTCGACGCAGGATGTCACCGCCGCCGACAGAAGCAGGGAGGAAAGTATGCAGAGTGTTTTGAGGATATTTTTCATCGAGATAATCATTATATTCAGGAATCAGCAGGATCAGAGTCCGAAGTCAGGCTCAAGACTGACGCCTGTGTAAGGGAGAAGGGTGACCGATGCGTCTGCATCTGTCGATTTCATTTCGATGTTTATTTTCACGTGGGTGTTTCTCGGAATCGCGTCAAGGGTGAGGTCGCGGGGGGTGAGCAGTTCCGTGCCGTTGTCAAGCGCCACAGACAGCCGGAACGGTTTCTGACCGTCATGCTTTGATTCCGGAAAATAGACGTAGGGAGAGATTGTGGCTTCCATGCCCGGCTTTATCTCAAGTGGAGAGAAAGGTGCAAACATGTAATCGGAGAAAGGTGTGTCGGCTGGAGTCTCGAACGCCGTGATGAACCTCCCTCCGGAGGGATCGCCCGAGACTGTGTATTTCCCGGGGTCATATACGGT
>CAMWMW010000212.1 GCA_947175455.1 uncultured Porphyromonadaceae bacterium
TGCAGATGTTGTTCAAGCCAGTCGATCGACTCTGCGTCAAGGTGGTTGGTCGGCGCGTCGAGCAGCAGGATATCGGGTTGCTGCAGCAACAGGCGGCAGAGAGCCACACGGCGTTTCTCACCGCCGGAAAGCACAGCGATTTTTTTGTCGTCAGGCGGACAGCGGAGAGCATCCATGGCGCGTTCGAGCTTATTGTCGATGTTCCATGCATCGGTGGCATCCAGTTTGTCCTGAATCTCAGCCTGACGCGCGATGAGCTTATCCATCGCGTCCGGGTCCTCAAGCACCGCAGGGTCTGCGAAAGCGTTGTTCACCTCGTCATATTCCTTAAGAAGATCCATTATGGGCTGAACGCCTTCCTGCACAACCTCTTTTACTGTTTTCTCCGGATCGAGTTTCGGCTCCTGCTCAAGATACCCCACGCTGTAGCCTGGAGAGAAAACCACGTTTCCCTGATAGCTCTTGTCTAACCCCGCGATTATTTTGAGCAGGGTAGACTTTCCGGAACCGTTAAGACCGATAATGCCGATCTTCGCACCGTAGAAGAAAGAGAGATATATGTTTTTTAGAATCTGTCGTTGCGGAGGGATAATCTTGCTGACTCCCACCATTGAGAAAATAATTTTTTTGTCGTCAGCCATGTTTTTTCGTTATTTGGATGTTTGAATCAATAGAAGGTAGAAATCGAGAATCGGACAGTTTCAGCGTGCTTTTGCCGAAACCGTGCGATAGTCGCATTTTACCTTTCCCCGAGAGAGGTTGTTGAGTTTGTTGCGAACCATCTGTTTGCGTATCGGGGAGATGCGGTCGGTATATACAGTACCGAGAAGATGGTCGAACTCATGCTGGATTATACGGGAGAGGAATCCGGTGAATTCCCTTTCATGCTCGACGAAATTCTCGTCAAGCCAATTGAGACGCACATGTTCCGTTCTCTTCACGTTCTCGGACATTCCCGGCAACGAGAGGCAACCTTCGTTGCGTCCCACAGGCTCCATGTCCTCGATCACCTCAAGTTCGGGATTGATCAGGCACATCTTGGAGTCCTTGCATTCGGGGAATTCATCGCCGAGCACGCTGCCGTCGATAACAATCAGACTGATTGATTTGCCAATCTGAGGAGCTGCGAGTCCGACGCCTTCGGTGAAATACATAGTTTCCCACATATCCCTGATCAGTTTGTCAAGACCGGGATAATCTTTTTCTATATCTTCCGTCTCCTTGCGGAGCACGGGGTGTCCATATAAATATACAGGTAATACCATCTTTAATATTTTACTGCAAAAATAGTGAAAAATCAGCGGTTTTGCAAGTATTCGGTGAGTATGAGCACCGCCGACATCTCGTCTGCTCTCCCTTTCTCTCTCCGCTGGCTTTTGCTGAAACCGGCGGCGAGCATCTCCCTGTGGGCGATCACAGAAGTAAACCTCTCGTCGCGGCGTATCACTCTCATTTCCGGCATCTCGCGTGACAGATGCTTCAGGAACGGTTCGATATATCGTGCGGATTCCGAAGGTGAGCCGTCCATCTGACGCGGTTCGCCGACTATTATCATCTCTACGTTTTCCCGGGAACAATAATCTTTGATGAAATCCATCAGATTGTGGGTAGAAACAGTAGGAAGACCGTTGGCGATAATCTGGAGCGGATCTGTTACAGCCACACCGCAACGTTTTCTGCCATAGTCTATAGCAATTATTCTTGACATAAACAGCTTCTTGATTGTTTTAAGCTTCCTGATTGTTTTAAAAGTAAAGTTACAAAAAAATCTCCAATAACAGAGACTTTGCTGTCCCGGTTATCAGAGATTCTTCTCTTTTATATCGACTTCAGGATTTCCTTATGGCTTGTGGTATCCGCATTTGGGGCATACCCCTTCTTCGGTCAGCGCGATTCCGCACAGAGGACACCGCTCGATGTTCATTGAAGGATTATATTCCTGAGAGGCTGCATTGTCACCGCTGGTGAAAGTTATCTTGCAGATGCGCAGTTTGTCTTTCAGAAGGTCGTAAACTATTTTTATCATACCCTCTACGGTCATAGTCTCCTTGGTGACGACAATTCTCGCGTCAGGATATGCAGTGGCGAGTTCGGTTTCGAAAGCCGGTCCTTTCAGCAGATTCTGGGGGTGTCCGTGGAGAATGCCTTGCTGTTCGTATACTCCGAGTATTGCGGGAAGTATCGGGTCGTCTTCTCTTAAAACAAGAGCGTGGTCGAAATTTTTCAGCACATCCCATGCAGTCTTTTTTATCTCGTTGCACGGAAAAACCATATTGACACCTTCGTTTATTGAGTCTTCCACTTCAATGGTAAGAGTCCCGGTGTGTCCGTGGAGATACTGAGCCTCGCCTTTGAAACCATAAAAACGGTGGGCGTACTGTAATGTGAATGATGTGATGCTTTTCATAGCAGGTAACTGTTTTTTAGTTATATATGAGTTAAAATGCAAGAATCCTGACTGTAAGAAACAGAATTCAAGATGACCTCAGTTTCTGCAGTCTGCCGGTATGTTTGAATTCTGGTTTTTGTCTTTATCGGCATAAGATTCCTTACATTTCAACAAGACATATATAATTCAGGTTCGGACTGAAAAGTTAACAAATCAAAACCGCACCGGAAGCTGTCAGGTCCGGTGCGGTTTTGGAGTTGTGTAACGCTGATGGTCACTCTGCTATGCGCTGTCTTGGTCGGAAAGAGCAGTCTAAAGACCGTTCTTTTCAGCGCATTGAGATTCTGTGGGACACAAGAATACCGCACAAAGTGGATACCGGAAATCCGGGGTCGTTAGTTATATTTAATTCGATTCTTTTTCGCAATACCCATACAGATTAAAGGGTTTGAATAGTAGGGCATTGAGAAAAATTCGTTAAATTTGCAGTCGGACAAGCGTAGTCTGTCCACGACATTTTTGTAAAATAAGAAACGTTATGCTTATCTTGTGATTTGTGAACGTAGGAAATTCAAAGATCAGTGCAAGAGATAGCATAGTGGTTCTCACGCGCATAGCGTGAGCTACTATTGTTACATCTGCACTAATGGTTTCCTACGACCTACAAATCACGACGTGGCATAGTTGGCTCACGTATTCTTTTTATAACTTATCTCTCCATTGAGCCAATAGAGAATAAAATGTATTATGAATAAACTGATTATTCCATTTCTTTTCATTGCCTGTCTTTTTGTCACGTCGTGTAATGATGATGACGAACCCAAGGACAAGATCAAAGACATCATTATGTCTGTCTCAGAAGAACCGGGTGTAATGTACGACATCTTTGATTCCGAAGGAAAGTACCCAATGGCATGTATGCGAGTCATGGACGAGGATTTCCCCGGAGAGTGGCGAAATTTGCCAATGTCTGCCATTGAAGGTTTCAACTACGAGATTGGACATATGTACACGTTAAAAGTACGTCGTACTATCCTTGCCAATCCGCCAGCTGATGCAAGCGCATATACGTATAAACTGCTCACAGTTCTTGAGGATAGAATATGGCCGGAACCAAAACCAGATGATAACAAAATAGTGGTCACCTGCGAAGAAGACATCCCATACGCCGATAAATGCCCGTATCACATATACGACCTTTACAAAGATGCTTTTGTAATTGACAGTAAAGGAAAAATGCATTATGCGAATTACGGAGAGGGGTCAAACGGATTTGATTTAAGTATTGCTGCTATTCGACTGGAACATGTTATTGAAAATACTTCGCCGGAGTTTGCGGAGTTTAATAAGATTGACAAGATGGCTTATTGCGCTTATGTCCTCTCCCCGTTGACCGATAAGATTGAAAAGGTATATTTGACAAGAGCCGCCTTATATCTCAAAGACGTGATTTCGCAGGAGTTATATGATGAAATTGTAACAGAATACGAAAGTGGCAAAACTCTTGAATATAGCCTTGTGCTTGCCAATATCCGCGGCTACGGTCTTCAGAAAGTGCATTTTACTATAAGTAAAGAATAGCGATAAATCATAGTGTCGTAAATAAAATATTTATATGGATAAGATATTAATACCGTTTTTATTCATTCTCGGTTTTATGTTGGCATCATGCGATAGCAGTGAAGAACCGGAAGCCTGTCCAATTCGCTTCGGACAAACTGATTATAAAATTCGTTATGCCACAACTGCTC
>CAMWMW010000213.1 GCA_947175455.1 uncultured Porphyromonadaceae bacterium
GACTAATACTATGCATGACCGGCGGGACATTACCCCCGACAAGCGGAATATGGAAAAGGGCGCATCAGACGATGCGCCCTTTTAATATATTTTTACAAAAAATGTCACCTCTCTTACCAAGAGATACTTAGGGACTGCAAAGTTATAACTTATATTTCTGATTTACAAACTATTTTTAATATTTTTTTTCATTCTCTAATTTGTCGTTTGCTAAACAAACTGACAATTGTTTAGCAAATCCGAATTTCACCTTTTCTTAGATACTTGATTGTCAGTTGTTTATTTCAAATCCATCTCTCTTGGTAAGAGATGCTGAAAAACAAGAATCGTTAATTCTATGATTATAAGGACTTTCAAATGAAAATCACATTATTGAAAGTAATATTTTTGCTGTTGATGGCATTGGTTTCTGCCACTGGTGCCAACGCACAGAAGGCCGAGATAAAGACCAATATGCTTTATTGGGCAACTTCCACTCCCAACGCGGGAGTGGAGGTGGCTCTGTCTCCGCGGGTGACCCTCTCCGGAGTGATCGGCTACAACGCTTTCAATTTCCCCAACTATAAAAACGCCGAAGGAACCGACATGAACCCCAAGCTGCGCCACTTTCTGGTTATGCCGGAGGCAAAATGGTGGCTCTGCCAGTCGTTCGACCGCTCTTTCTTCGGAATCCACGGCATCTACGCGATGTTCAACATCGGCGGACTGAAGCTGCCATCCTTTACGGGTGTCTCCGACAGCCGACATCAGGGAAACGCATATGGCGCCGGCATCAGCTACGGCTACCAGTGGGCGATCGCCAAGAACTGGGGTCTGGAGCTTTCGGCAGGTGTGGGTTACGGTTTCCTCAGATACACGAAATACGCGTGCGGGGCGTGCGGAGCAAAGGAGGGTGACTACACCACCCATTACTTCGGACCGACCAAAGCCGCGGTCTCATTCAGCTATTATATAAGATAAAACAACTTTTTCGCGATGACTATAAAGAACAAGACACTGAAACTTCAGCCCATGACGCTTGCAAGACCCGTCATATGCGCGGGGCTGCTTGCTGCGGCGCTTCCCGCCTCTGCAAAGGATGCCGGATATCCGGAGGTTGCCTTCAGGGAACTTCCCTCCGCCGAATGGCGCGGTGACACCCTCACCCTCCATTTCGAGGCAGCCCTGTCCAGAAAACTGAAATCCCCGGAGATTGTGGAGCTTCACCCCATCTACGTGGAGCAGGGCGACACGCTTCAGTTTCCGTCGGTGTGTTTCATGACCGGATCAGGCGAGAAATACCGCAAGCGGCATGAGGGAGACTTCCCGGTGTCGCCCCGGCGCGTGACAGTCATCCAGGGCCGGCGCGGCTTCGCCCCCTTCTCTTACACGCGTTCGGTAACCGGCTACCGGCGTCAGAACGGCTCGCTGGAGATATTGTGTTATTACCGCTCGTGCTGCGACCTGACGGTAACCTCCACTCGCGACATCCCGATGTCCGTGGACAAGGCTTACGCCACCGGCGATTCCCGCTTCCTTCCGGAAGGGATGCCGACCCCGGCGGTAGACATGCCCGACTCGCCGCTGCCAGTGCCGCGACAGGGTGCGGCGCTCCCCCTCTCCTTGACAGAGGCGAATGTATCTCTCTTCCGTCCTCTTGCCGAAAAGCTGAAGAAGCGCAGCGGGGATGCCGTGATGCATCTAAACTACCCGGTGAACCATTCCAGAATATATGCCGCTTTCGGCGACAACGCACGCGAGCTGGCATTTCTCGACAGTGTTCTCTCTCCTCTCAACAGCGACCCCGCTGCATACGGCATAAGATCCATAACCATCCGTGGCTACGCCTCTCCCGAAGACACATGGGCGCACAACCTGAAGCTTTCTCAGAGACGCGCCGACGGTCTCAAGGACTATATAGTGGAAAACTATATGATCGACCCGCTGATCATCCGCAGCGAGGGAATGGGTGAAGATTGGGACGGACTGCGGAAGTCCATCATGCGGACGCAGGCTCCGGCGAAAGGGGCGATGCTGCGCATCATCGACAGCCTCGATATTTTCGAAGGGAGGGAGAAAAAGATGATGGACCTGAACGGTGGAGAACCATATAAATGGCTGTTGCGCAACCTTTATCCGCCGTTGCGCCGCCTTGAGGCGAGAATAGACTACACCGTGCGCCCCTTCGAGGAGGAGGAGGTTGCCAGGGTGATCCGCACACGACCCGCCGACATGAGCCTTCTGGAGATGTGGCAGGTGGCGAAGGAAGTCAACAACGATACCCGCATCGCCGAAGACAGGGAGCGTTACGGAGCCGAGTATTACATCATGGCGCGGTATTTCCCCGACAACGAGATCGCCAACATCAACGCCGCTTCCGCCGCTCTTATACGCGGAAACCTTGAAGACGCCAGGACCTATCTGTCGAAAGTCGCAGACTCGCCTCTGAGCGCCAACGACATAGGCGTGTACTACTGGATGTGCGGCATGCCTGCCGAAGCACGGGCATATTTCAACATCGCACGCGCTGTAGACCCCGACAGGGCGAACTGGAATCTCGCACAACTTTCCGCATGGGAAAGCTACAGAGGCAGGTAACCGTATTTTTGACACCTTGTTCTTCCATTCCGTAAAATCAGCATGCATGGAGCGACTATACATACATTCCGCGCCTTTACGCGCCGGATATTCAGGGACTGCGCCAGAACGTGCGGCATCGTCTGCATGCCGCTGCTGGCGGCGGCACTTGCCTCATGCAGTCTCGATGACGACCGTGACCTCTGCTGCGACCCTTCGGAAGGAACCCTGATGAACTACCGGTATCTATACCTCGACAAAGATGTTTTTCCTCAATATATAAAAGATATGGACCACTACCTTTTCGATTCCGAAGGCAACTTCATGGAGCGCCTCGCTCCGGGTGCGGATCTGCAGAAGCAGGACCTGCACCTCGCGCCGGGCACCTACACCATGGTGTCGATCGGAAACCGCGACGGACGCCAGTCGATGGAAGGTCATGCGGAAGAGGGTCTCTCCGGATTCGTGCTGCGCGCCAGGAGCCAGAACGAGATGAGGTCGGGAGACGACGGTGAGGAAGAGAAAGGGGAAGAGTTCCATATCGGCGAGCTTTACGGCGGCTTCTGCCGGTTCACGGTTCACGGAAACCGGTTCGAGACATTCCTTACCGACATGAGCAACATCCACTGTCAGCTCGACATGAGGGTGGTGTGGGAAACGGCGGCGCCGACCGGAAATTTCAAAATCGAGCTCGCTAACGTGCCGAGCCACTACATACTCGACTACGACCGGAAGAACACATACAACGGTTATGACTTCCCCGCCGACAGGGGCATGCGCGACTCCTACAGCGTGACAGTGCCCCAGATGCACCAGCAGCTGGAAACGACATTCGTCACACTCCGGTATACATCCTGGTGCGTGCCCACGGTAAAGATCTTCAACGACACCGGTCAGCAGATCACCCCCGACATAGACCTCGAGAGGGCATTCCAGAGCTGGGGGTGGATTCCGGAGAACATGACGGTGCAGCATTACCGCATCATCATCGAGATCCGGGCGAACGGATCGGTGCTCGTGCGCCCCTGGATGGACGGCAACGTGCTCGACTGGGTGCTCGGCGAGATATTCTGACAAAGGACTTTCTTTCTTTAAGCTCTAAAATATAACATTATCATTAACAGAAAACATGAAACAAATTACAAAGAATAAAGCGCCGTGGCTCACGGGGCTGATGGCAGGTGCGGTGCTCTGCTCCTGCTCCAACGAGGCTCCATTCATGCCGGAGCCTGTGACCGGAGTCGAGGGCGACTATCCTGTCATCCTGAATCTTAATGGTCTGACAGCCGCCACCCGTGCGTATTCGGAGGATGGCGAGAGATATGCCGCACTTGACCGCGAACGTACGATCAATTCTCTCTACGCCGTGGCTTTCTATGACGGAGACGTGGCAGACAACGATGTCATCTACAGCTCCGGCACACTTTATAAGGTTTTCAAAGTCACGCTTCCGGGCGACGGCAACTATGTGCCCAAGGACGCGGATACAGAGCGCCCCTATTTCGACATGACCTCAGGCGGCAAGTTCAAGCTCTGGTTTGTGGCAAATCCCGGCGATGAGCTTCTCGCCAAGA
>CAMWMW010000214.1 GCA_947175455.1 uncultured Porphyromonadaceae bacterium
AGCATTTCATTCGTAACGAAAAGGTCGTGGGTTCGAGTCCCACTCGCGGCTCAACTAAGGGACAAGACCTTCCGGTTTTGTCCTCTTTTTTTAACAGATAAATTATAACTCCATGAAAAAGGAAATCTCCACAAACAACGCCCCCGGCGCCATAGGTCCCTACAGCCAGGCTGTGCAGGCGGGTAACCTCATTTTTGTTTCGGGTCAGCTTCCCATCAATGCCGCAACCGGCGAGATGCCCGCTGACATCAAGGCTCAGACGCGTGAATCAATCAATAATATCAAGGCTATTCTTGCCGAGGCGGGAGCCACACTTGACAATGTGGTGAAGACTACCGTATTTCTTGCGGATATGGAATATTTCGGTCCGATGAACGAAGTTTACGCAGAAGAATTCAAGGCTGTTTATCCGGCACGCTGTGCCTTCGCAGTAAGGGAACTCCCCAAGAAAGCACTTGTAGAGATCGAAGTTATCGCTGCATTATGATTCTGCTGCAGATTGAGCAACTAACAAAATCGTTTGGCGACCGCATCCTCTTTGAGGATGTGTCGCTGGGCGTGTTCCAGGGTGATAAAATCGGTATCGTGGCGCAAAACGGTGCCGGAAAAACCACTTTTCTGAATATTCTTGCCGGACGTGAGGATTACGATTCCGGAAAGGTGACATTCCGCAACGGCATCCGGGTTGGCTATCTTGAGCAGATTCCGCCCATGGATCAGAATATGACCGCTCTTGAATACGCCTCTCTTGATGTGCGAGACAATGAGGAGGGCAACGGAGTGGATCTTGCGCGTCAGATGCTCACGCAGTTAAAGATTACAGATTATGTCACACCGCTCGGTCGCATGTCGGGCGGGCAGACAAAGCGTGTGGCTCTCGCGAGAGTATTGCTCTCCAAGCCCGACATGCTTATACTTGACGAGCCTACAAACCATCTTGACATAGATATGATAGAATGGCTGGAGGCTTATCTCTCGCGTCAGAAGATGACACTTCTTATGGTGACGCATGACCGCTATTTTCTCGATAAGGTATGTAACAAGATAATAGAGATTGACCGCACTCATGTCTATTCCTATGACGGGAATTATGACTATTATCTCCGCAAACGCGACGAACGTCACGAAAACCTTTCTGCCGAACTCGCCAAGGTCCGTAATCTTTTGCGCACGGAACTTGAGTGGATGCGTCGTCAGCCCCAGGCGCGGGGATCCAAGGCGAAATACCGTATCGATAATTTTCATGAGCTTGAAAAGAAAAGCAAGGTAAATCTTACGGAGCGTAATGTCTCGCTGAATGTGAAATCCTCTTATATCGGTTCGAAGATTTTCGAGGCTCATGATGTTGTGAAAGCATTCGGAGAAAAACGTATATTGAACGGATGGAGCTATACGTTTGCCCGCTATGAAAAGGTCGGCATCGTAGGTGACAACGGTGCGGGTAAATCGACCTTTATAAAACTACTTTTGGGACTGATGCAGCCTGACAGCGGTCATTTCGATATCGGAGAAACCGTGAAATGGGGATATTACAGTCAGGAGGGCATGACCGGGTTTGACGAGCAGAAAAAGGTTATCGATGCCGTCCGCGAGATTGCCGAGGAGGTGAGAATAGACGACAAGACACGCCTGTCTGCATCGCAGTTTCTGTCTCATTTCCTTTTTACACCGGAAACGCAGCAGAAATTCATACATAAATTAAGCGGAGGGGAGCGTCGCCGACTTTATCTGGCGACCGTGCTGATGCGTAATCCCAATTTCCTTATTCTTGATGAGCCGACGAACGATCTTGACATCATGACGCTTGCCGTGCTTGAGGATTATCTCGTGAATTTCAAGGGATGTGTGATTGTTGTGAGTCATGACCGTTTCTTCCTTGATCGTATAGTCGATCATCTTTTCGTATTCAAGGGGGATGGCGAAGTGCGTGATTTCCCGGGTGATTATTCCACTTACCGTCACTGTGTTGCCGAAGAGGAGAAAGAGCGTCGTGCCGCCGAGAAACCCAAAGAGAAGGTCAAGGCTTCGTGGCGTCCCGCTGAAGAAAAACGCAAACTCACATTCAAGGAGAAACGAGAGATGGAATCTCTTGAGAAGGAGATTGAGGAGCTCACGGCGGAACGAACTTCACTTGAGACATCTCTTTCTACGGGAGAACTCGACAATGCCGGTATCATTTCGGCGGGAGAACGTCTTGCAGCAGTGGTGGAACGCCTTGATGAGGCGGAACTGAGACTGCTGGAACTGATGGATATCTGACCTTATTCTTTTGTATTTTTAAGATCGGGAAACAGGGTCTTGAGGTTTCTTAACCTGCGTCAGGATATGCCGCAAGGTTGACCCCCAGTTCCATTCTTGTCGTGGTTTCCAGTATTCGTGGAAACACCTGTATTAACGCCTTCAGCAATGCGGAATGAGAGGCAAGCGACGGGTTGGCGGCAATTTTCTCCATTATCATCTGTTGTATCTCCGGGTTTTCAAGCATCGGAATCACAGTCTCCTTAAGCAATGGGAGCAAAGTCTCTGTATTGAAGAATATCTGCAGTTCAGTCGGTGTAAGTGTATACTGCATGGGGAATCCCTGCGACAACATCGGAGCCAGTTTCTGTATTGCTGCGGCAAGCGGAGCGGCAAGGTCTGCTCTTGTCTGCTTTCCGAATGGATGTGGAGGGAGATCCGGATGGCTTGAGCTGTTGATCAGAATCTGTCCCATAAGATCTGTGGGATTGACAAACACCTTCATCATAATGTCATCAAGCGGGACGTATTGAATCATGCAGAGAGGTGCCTGTGCGAACTGCGCCGCGCCGTTGTTGCTTTGCATATAAGTTATCACGACATTGCCGTCGGGTCTGAATGCAACTGTCTTGAGAGCGTTCTCTATTACCTGTACAAGCGACATGTAGGCAGTATTGCCATAGGCGGGTATCATCGGGAGGGTTGCCAAAAGGGTCATGGCGTCCTGCAGGGTGCCGTCAAAGCCTTCAAGCAACGGAGGCAGGCTGCATTCCCACACTATATGCAACGGGAGTGATTTGTATCCGGTACCGTCAGCGGTTTTTTCAACAGGAGCCGGAAGCCATACGGTATTTGCGAGTCGTTGATTCTTAAGCGTAACATCAGAAAAGGAAAATGTCATTTTGGAAGCATTCACGTTTCCGCCGAACGAGTAGGCAAGATACTCCGTCTCTCCGTTGCCGGAGAAGGAATACACGCCGCCGTCGGTTTTCAGGTCTATCGGAAGAGACAACACGGGAGTACCCGGCAGAACCCCCGGACCTGGAATATCCGGCATACCCTTCAGAGATTCCGAGATATCCCCAGGAGATACCGAAGAACCCATTGTAAGGGTAGCCTTTTCTCCGTTTTGTATAAAAGTCACGTTTTTACCGCTCATTGGTGACTGATCATATCGCAGGTCAAGCATTTCATTTCCGGTGTATGTCTTTTCAGGCAATGGCGAGACGGTAGGCTCTTCGTCGCTGCATGATGCCAGCGGCGCGAGTGCGAGCAGGGCGTATAATGGCAGATAGTGCTTCATAGTTGTGTCTTTTGATATTATAACAAAGGTTAAGGTTTTTTTGTTAGCCCCCGTGTGATAAGTCCCTGTTCTAAGGAACGCGGTCCACAGGTGTAAAATCAAAGGAATGCCGCTGAAGCAAATTCAGGGCATTCCTTTAGAGTGCATCTGTGTTGTTATTCCTTATATTGCGGCGTTATTTGTAAAGACGCTCGCGAGCGGCGGCGACTTTCTCGTCAACGATATAGTCGTCATAATCCATCATCTTGTCTATTATGCCGTTGGGTGTAAGCTCGATGATGCGGTTGCAGACAGTCTGAATGAATTCATGGTCATGGCTCGACATAAGAACCACGCCTTTGAACGACTGCAGAGTGTTGTTGAATGCCTGGATAGATTCGAGGTCGAGGTGGTTGGTCGGGGAGTCGAGCACCAGAGTGTTCGCATCGGTAAGCATCATTCTTGCAATCATGCATCTGATTTTTTCTCCACCGGAAAGCACACTCGCTTTCTTGAGCACTTCCTCTCCGCTGAAAAGCATCTTGCCGAGGAAACCTTTGAGATATATTTCCGAGGAGTCGTTGCTG
>CAMWMW010000215.1 GCA_947175455.1 uncultured Porphyromonadaceae bacterium
CAGCTGCACCATGTCGTATTCATGCATCGGATATATCACATACCATGCCTTGTCCATGCTTTCGCCGGTGCCGGTGCTTTTGATGGCGCCGAGCAGATGTTCCAGACGGTACTCCCATATTTTTGCACTCATGTCTTTCCTCTTCTCCTTGAGCACATGCACAAGAAATGACATCTGGCGGAGGTCAAACGGATTGTCGGCGAGTGCGAGCTGGGCATATTTGCGTATAGTGTCTATTTCCTCTTTTGTGTGGCTTGACTTCATGCGGAGGTCATCGGTCACATTGGCATAGGGAGAGACCCGATAGGGGTCGAAATCCTCCTGAAACATGTATCCGAGATAGAAATGACGGTATTCCTCATTGGTCATTGTGGTGTCGTTGCTCTCGTATTTTTTCATTAGTTTGGGGAAATAATACGGGCTTGACGGTGTGAGGGTGGAGATGCGGATTTCTTCAAGATCCGGTTTCTCCACGGTTATCTTGCGTTTGTTCTGTGCGGTTGCCGTTGAGGAAATCGAAAATGAAATCATCAGTGCCGCGGCAGATACAAATATTTTTCTGAAACTTATCATAGGGTGTTTACAAAAAGGGGAATTTTCAATTTAACGGTGGTGGGAGCCAGTCTCACCTATAGATTAAAACGTTTGACAATCATTTTTTGATTTCCGGGTATGCCACACGCGAGTGGTATATCGTGGCGAGGCGTTTCTTGAACGTCTCTTTCACAGTCTCCACGTCACGGTAGCTGATCGGAGAATCGCGGAAAAGTCCTTCTGCCTCCTGTCCGTTTATGATGCGGTCCACCAGGTTGTTTATTGATTCCCGGGAATAATCCTGAAGACTTCTGGATGCCGCTTCCACGGCATCAGCCATCATGAGTATCGCCGTTTCCTTTGACTGCGGGTTTGGTCCGGGGTAGGTGAAACGCGATTTGTCTACCTCTGCCTCCGAGCTCTGGTTGACAGCCGTGTTGTAGAAGTAGCGTGCCATGCTTTTGCCATGATGCTCGGCTATGAAGCTGCGTATCACCTCCGGCAGATTCTCTTTTGCCGCGATCTGCAGTCCGGCTGAGACATGCGATATGATTTTCTGTGCGCTTGTCTCCGGATTCAGACCGGTATGCGGATTGATGCCGTGCTGGTTCTCTGTAAAGAATATCGGGCTTTCAAGTTTGCCGATATCGTGATAAAGCGCGCCTGTCCTCACAAGCTGAGTGTCGGCGCCGATGGCTCTTGCTGCCTCGGAGGCGAGTGTGGACACCTGCATGGAATGCTGGAATGTGCCGGGAGCCTCTTCCGCGAGACGGCGCAGCAGCGGACTGTTTATGTCGGAGAGCTCGACAAGCGTGACAGTCGATGTGAATCCGAATATCTTCTCTACGATAAGAATCATGATGTAGGCGAAAGAGAGAATCACGGAGTTGATGGCGAATATGCCGATCATGCGCCATGCGAAATTGTCAAGATTGCCGTCTGTTATGAGACTCGACACAAAATAAGTCAGACAGTATGCCAGAAAGGTGAAGGCGGCTGTGCGAAGCAGCTGCGACCGCTGGCTGAGCCGGTGTATGCTGAATGCAGCCAGCAATCCGGCGGTCAGCTCCATGAAAATGAACTGATAGGGGAATACGGCGACCAGTGATGAGATAAGCACCGTGACAAGCAGAGAGAAAATTGCCGTGCGGGAATCGAAGAATACAAGAATCACCACAGGTACCGAGGCGAACGGCACAAAATATATGCCGTTGGGAACATATTCGAACATCAGAATCGCGAAGACGACGAAAAGTGTTATGAAACACATGAGGAATGTCATCTTCCGAAGGGAATTGAAGAAACGGGAGCGGTACAACCCCATGAACAGATACAGGATGCTGAAGCATATGAGGATGTAAAGGAATTGTCCGGCATAGAAATACCGGTGGTCGTTCTGCGAGCTGTTGGTCTTGTCAAGCAGCTCCATGTATGTGTTCAGATTAGTGTAGATCTGGGGAGTTATGATCTCACCACGGTCCACTATCCTCTGCCCTTTCTTTATCACCCCCTGTGCTCCGTTGACCTGCAGATATTCCTGATTCCGGAATTTGCTGTCGGCGGCGCTGTCAGTCACCATGTTGGGGGTCAGACATATGTTCAATGCCTTTGCAAGGTCTCCGTCGAGCTGTCGGGCGGAGGTGTGGCGCACGTATATCGAATCTATATATTCGAAAGCCCGGGCGGGGGAGAGCATCGCCGAGGCGTCGATGGTGGAAACGGTAGTGGCTCCGTTCTCTTTGACCATCATGCGGAGCTGCCGGGGTTTCATCCCTTTGATGCGTTCGTAGATTCTGGTGTCGAGCACTCCCCTGGAGTATACGTCGCGCAGCAGCTTCTGCAGGTCTGCCACATCAGAGTGGTTGGCTCTGCCCGATACAGTGTTGGTGAACCTGGACAAGGAAGACTTCTCCACTTCGGCGTCTCTCTCCACAAAGGGTATGAAGTTTGCGTCGATGCTGTCGCGGAGCACGTTTGCCGATGCCGAGTCGCGGAGTATCGGCATGTCGAAGTCCGCCGTAAGAAGCGGATACTTCCAGGGCTGGTTGAGTTCATACGTGTACGACTGTCTGTCGGAATGCGGCAGCAGAAAAAGTATCAATGCGGTCGCGCCGAGCAGTATCCCTATACGCGCTATTGCTATCTGACTTAGTTTTCTCATAACGTTCAGGAAATCCGTTTTGCGAATTTCACACCTTTGATTTTCTCTTTGAGACTGCGGCATATGTTTTCCACGGTCTCCGAGTTGTCTACCTGAAGAGTGATCTCGCAATGAAACACCTCCTGGCGTGCGTTGATTGTCAGCCCGACCATGTTCACACCGATATCGCGCGATATGACACCGGTGATTTCCTCCAGGATTCCGCGCCTGTCTATGCCGTCTATGCTGATTGTCGCGAGGAATCTGTCGGCGACGCCGCCCCATTTCGTTGCCACGAGCCTTGATCCGAACGAGCTCTTGAGGCGCATTGCATTGGGGCAGCTCACTTTGTGCACCACAACGTCTTAGTTCTCATCCACGAATCCGAGCACATCGTCGCCCGGTATCGGCTGGCAGCATGTGTCGAGCTTATAGTTGGGTTTGTCTTCATCGGGATGCAGCACATATATCTCCTTCCGGTTGACCGGAATCTTGCGTTCTTCCTGTTTTTTTGAAGAGAAGGGATTGCGCAGTATCTTTGACAGCAGGGAGGAGCGTGTCTTGTTTAGGTCTTTAAGCTGTTTGGCGGAGAGATTTATCTCATCGTTGGCAAGCATGAGGTAGAGGTCTTCCTTATGTGGAAGATGAAGGTTGCCGAGCAGGCGGGTCATCACCTCCGGAGTGTTTTCCACCCCTTCGCGTTCGAGAAACTCATCGTAAAGTTTCTTTCCGCGTTCCGTCAGATGTCGTCTGTCCTTGCGCAGGATGGCGCGCAGACGGTTCTGTGCCTTCGCCGAATTGCAGAATTGCATCCATTCGGGCTGGGGAGTCTGCGAGTCGGAAGTTATGATCTCTACCTGGTCGCCGGAATCGAGCTTGTATGAAATAGGCACAAGACGATGGTTGATTTTTCCGGCTATGCAATGGGTGCCGAGTTGTGTGTGTATGGCGAAGGCGAGGTCGAGTACTGTAGATCCGGCAGGAAGGGTAATAAGGTCGCCTTTGGGAGTGAACACATAGATCTCAGCGGAAAAAAGGTTGAGTTTTATTGTGTCGAGGAAATCTATTGCGTTGGGCTCGGGGTTCGCAAGGATGTCCTTTATGGTGTTCATCCATTTGTCAAGTTCGGTGTCGTCTTCATGAACGCCTGTCTTGTATTTCCAGTGTGCCGCATAGCCGAGTTCCGCGATTTCATCCATCTTGCGGCTTCTTATCTGCACCTCGATCCATTTGCCGTCAGGTCCCATCGCTGTGAGGTGAAGGGCGCGATAGCCGTTTGCCTTCGGGGTGCTTGTCCAGTCGCGCAGACGTTCGGGATGCACTTTGTGTCCGTCGGTAAAGAAAGTGTAGATCTCCCAGCAATGTATTCTTTCAAGAGCATCGTCATAGTTTTCGAAGATTACGCTCACTGCATATATG
>CAMWMW010000216.1 GCA_947175455.1 uncultured Porphyromonadaceae bacterium
CTTTTAATGCTCCTTCACGCCTCCACTCTTGGACGGCAGAGCAACCATTTCAGCCACAAATATACAAAAAATAATCTTCCCTACCGAATAAATTTCCTTTTTTAATGTGCCGTAAATCATTTTTTTGGCAGGATCTCATAAACGAGGCATGTTATCATTTCGCTGTCGCTATGAGTTTCATGGCGTTTCTGATCGGTCTTTATCCTGCCATCGGAGGCAGGTTTGACTCAGACCTCGCTCCGTCTGAAATAGGGGCTTGGTTCAAGGCTGACAATTTCGAGCTGACATTATTAAGCAAGAGCTCCGAAGTGGAGTGGACAATGGGCAACGGAGTCTATGTGATGACCGATGAAGAAGGCAAACGCTCTCTTAAAGCAATCCGATAACAGCCTCATTTCTGACAACAAAAACGGTTGCGGCAATCGCCGCAACCGTTTTGTTATCCCTGTCCGGTTCTTCCTTACCGAAGGAGTTTCGGAGCGTGGAAGAGGAGACCGAAGTTGATGCCTATGTTCCAGTTGCGCGCCGGATAGGAAAGATAGTTGCCGTAGAGGGAGAGACTGGCGAACGGGAAATTATAGACCGCCGCCAACTCGCCGATGAATTCCGCCTTGCGGAACCAGCCGTCGTAACGCGCATGGGCAGGACCGTCGGCTACAAGGTTGCGTATCGGCGAATACACGTAGAAATCACCTCTGAGCTGAAACTTGCCCACCGGATTCCATACCGGTATCAGTCCGGCGGCTACGTAGTTGTCTGACCGGAACGCCTCATTGAAATAGTTCTGTGTGGAGGGTGTCGGAGCGAATGCCGCCGCATGTATCAGCGTGGCGGTGTAGTTTTGCTTCAACTGCTGAAGTGTGCCCCGCGCGTTACCCATCACTCCGAGTCTTACCTTTTTGCTCAGCGAAAAAAAACGCTTCCAGTATCCTTCCGCTGCCGCACGACAATCGCCGTTATATGACGTGCGCAGCGATCTGTCGCCCTGCGGTGTGTAACGCGATGACTCATAGCTCAGTGTGACATCAGCTTTCCATGCATAACCTGCACTCGGATAAAGATTGTCGTTCAACAGATTGCTTTCCACCCCGACACGCGCCACACCAAGCTGATACTGGGTTTTGTCTTTCGAGGTCTGTGAATAATCCGCGACATTGGTAGGGAAATAGGAATCTGACATATATCCGTAACCAAGACTCACATAACCTTTCGCCTTCATTCCGATAGCCCATTCATAAGAGGCGCGTATGAAGTTCTCTATTTCTGTTATGAAGGTAGGTGTGGAGTTTTCATAAAAGAGCAGCTGTGAGTCGTAAAACTTCTGACGGCTCATGACACCCTCTATCCTGACGAAAGAGGGCACTGAACTTCGCATGGTGAACTTGCCGCTGACCATGCCGGCAAGATATGACTGCCCTACCCAGCCGCTGAGATTGAGGTCAAGAGAGTTGAAGCTGAGTGAATGATAGCCCAGATCGACATAAAGCATACTGTTTGCCGTAGAGGTTATCCACCCTCCTACCCCTACTGACCAGGGGCGCTGCAATGTCGCCTCAAGAAGCAGCGTGTTGCCGCCGTCTCGCCCTGGTTCAAGCTGCGGAAGCAGATTTCGCAATGTGCCGTCGGTAACGGCCCGGTAATATGAGTCCTCGACCTTGTCAATACCTATAGGCTTGCGTCCGTTGCCTTCGAAAAGATGCTCAAGATAATGTGCCTGCCCTTCGTTCGCACCGGTAACCTCCACGGAATCGAATCTCAGCGCCGGTGTCCGGGAGGCGAAACGCTCCCTTCGGGCGTTGACCTCCGCCACAGACACCCGGGCACTGACCCGACGTTTGATGGAATCCACCATCTCCAGTCCGGTCTTGTAGCCGATATCATAGATAGTACGCGCCTTTGCGAAATCCAGAACTCCGAAATCAAGCACCGGCACCTGTATCTTTATGCCGTTTCGTGCTGGAACGCTATAGTCATTGTTCTGGATAATCATATCTTCCAGCTGACTGTATACGTTGCCCGGTTCAGGTTTCTTGTCGGCTCCAGACACCGAGACTCCTATTATGAAATCCGGATTGAATGCCGTCTGCATCACATCTACCGGGAAATTGTCGTATATTCCTCCGTCATAAACAAGCACTCCATCCATCTTTATGGGTTTGAACACGAACGGAAAACTCATGGACGCACGCACGGCATCACCTAACGAACCGCCGTGCAGCACGATCTTGCGTTTATGATAGACATCGCTCGTGACACACCGGAACGGTACAAACAGCTTGTTGAAATTACGCTGACACTGCAGAGTATAGGGACCGTAGATTTTCAGAAACTCAATGTTCATCGGCAACGGACTGACCAGATTCGACGGCAGGATCTGATTCAGGAATCCGGTTGTGTCTTTAGGGTTGATGTTAGCCGTGAGCCAGCGCGGTGTCGGCGACGGCTGCATCAGATAATATTTATGGTCAGGATTGATGACACCTGTGCTCCAGTATATGAAATCGGGGGCGGTAAAGAATTTTATCATCTTCTCCGGCGACCATCCGCAGGAATACAGACTGCCGACGATAGCCCCCATGGAGGTGCCCTTAACATAATCTATCGGAATATCATTGTCTTCAAGAGCCTTGATCACACCAACATGGGCAATGCCCTTGGCTCCCCCGCCGCTGAGGACAAGTCCGACACTCTGGCGTCCGAGACGGGACTCGGACTTTCTCTGTGCCGTTTCGCATCCGATGCTGTCGGAAGGATTATTCATACCGCATATGGCTCCATATGTCAGAACCGACAACAGAAGCGACAACATTACCCTTTTCGCCATACTCCGATGTTAAGATTGTTTAAGAAGCTGTTAAAATACTTTTACTTATAAACAAATGCCGGCAAGAAATAGTTTCAGTCTTTTATATAGGAATCCTTGAAACCGAGGAAATAGAGCACTCCGTCGATGCCGATTGTGGAGATGCTCTGCTGCGCCTCGGCTTTCACTTTAGGCTTGGCGTGGAAGGCTATGCCCAGACCCGCCTCCGAAAGCATCGGAAGGTCGTTGGCGCCGTCTCCTACAGCTATGGTCTGCGCTATGTTTATATTCTCCACCTGCGCCAGCAGTCTCAGCAATTCACGCTTACGCTGACCGTCAACGATATCTCCCACATAGTTTCCGGTGAGTCTGCCGTCCTCACCTATCTCAAGTTCGTTGGCATATACATAATCGAACCCGAAACGCTGCTTGAGATAATTGCCGAAATATGTAAAACCTCCGGAGAGAATCGCAGTCTTATAGCCTGAACGTTTGAGCACTTCCATAAGTCGCCCGACGCCTTCGGTAATCGGCAGATTTTCCGCAATCTCTTTCATCACAGACACGTCAAGCCCTTTGAGCAGTTTCACGCGCCGGGTGAAACTCTCTTTGAAATCAATCTCTCCACGCATGGCGGATTCTGTGATACGCCTCACTTCCTCGCCGACTCCGGCGCGGTCTGCAAGTTCATCTATCACTTCGGTTTCGATAAGAGTCGAATCCATATCGAAACAGATGAGCCGACGGCTACGCCGATACATCGTGTCCTCCTGCATGGAGATATCGAAATTCAGTTCAGACGCAAGACGCATGAAATCACTCTGCATCTTTTCCTTGTCGTTTATATTGCCTCGCACGGAAAACTCGATGCAGCCTTTCGCCGCAGGCTGTTCCCTTTCGTCAAGAGGCATACGACCTGTAAGGCGGGTGATTGTCTCGATATTCAGACCCTGCTCGGCTATGATTCCCGATACGGAAGAAATCTGCCTTGCCGTGATTTTCCGTCCGAGGATTGTCACGATATACCGGTTCTTGCCCTGCCGCGAGACCCAGCTGTCGTATTCCTGCTCACTGATGATGTTGAATGACACCTTTACATTCAGGTCATTTGTTTTGAAAAGCAATTCCTTAAGAATCTCTCCGCTGCGCCGGCTGTCGGTCTTGAACAATATGCCCAGCGAAAGGGTATGATGTATGTCGGCCTGGCCGATGTCAAGTATCTCGGCGTCATACCGCGCCAGAATCCCGTTGAGTTCCGCTGGTATTCCTCTTTTGTCCGGTCCTGAAA
>CAMWMW010000217.1 GCA_947175455.1 uncultured Porphyromonadaceae bacterium
TTGTTTGTCAATGCGGCTTACATAATCACCATCATCAGCTGCATTGTCGTGGTACTTAAAGAGAACCGCAACCCCATCCGTTCGCTGGCATGGGTGATAGCTCTGATTTTCCTTCCTGTCGTAGGGCTGGTGTTCTACCTCTTCTTCGGACGCAGCCTGAAAGGGCAACATATGATTTCGCGTCATAACAAACGCAAGATAATAAGCCGTATGGCTCCCCGCCATGTAAATCTCTCCAACATCGATCTTCCGGCTGCCGACAAGAACCTGATAAAACTGTCGAGGACTTTGTCTTATTCTTTCTATACAGTAAACAACCACATCGACATTTTCACGACAGGCAACGAGAAATTCAACGCTCTTAAACAGGATCTGCGTAATGCGAAAAAATCAATCTATCTGCAATACTATATATTCTCCGATGATGCCACCGGACAGGAGATAGCAGACATTCTTATCAAGAAAGCCCGCGACGGCGTGGACGTCAAGGTCATTTATGACCACGTGGGAAGCTTCTCCGCACGCAGCCGCTTCTTCAAAAGAATGAGCGAGGGTGGCGTCGAGACACACCCTTTTTTCCGCGTCACGTTCCCTCAGCTTGCCAACAGAATCAACTGGCGTAACCACCGGAAAATAGTGGTTATCGACGGCGAGACCGGTTATCTGGGAGGGATGAACATCGCCGACAGGTATCAGAACGGTACTTCCGAGGGGATAGCCTGGCGCGACACGCATTTCAGGCTGCAGGGTGACATTGTGGAGTCTCTTATGTATTCCTTCATCGTGGACTGGAATTTCAAGAACAATCCCGAGACTATCGAGTATCCGCCGATGGCGCCTGTCAGATTGCGGAACAATACAGGCATGCAGCTCATTACTTCCGGTCCTCTCGATTCATGGGACAATCAGGCGCTATGCTTCCTGAAGGCGATATCAAACGCGACAAAGTCAATATACATCCAGACCCCCTATTTCCTCCCTACCGATGCATTGCAACACGCTCTTGAGGCTGCCGCGTTATCGAAAATCGACGTGCGCATAATGATTCCCGGGAAAAGCGATTCAAGAATGCTCCAGTATGCCGGCTATTCATATGTGACGCAATGTCTTCGCGCAGGCATCAAGGTATACCTTTACAATCCGGGAATGCTTCATGCGAAGGGAATAATTATAGACGAGAATCTCGTGATAGCCGGTTCTACAAATTTTGACTACCGCAGTTTTGAAAACAATTTCGAGTGCAGCCTCATGATTTACGACAAGGATGTCAACCGGAAAATGCGCGACATTTTCTTCAATGACGTAAAATCATGCACGAAGCTCACTTTCAACGCATGGCACAAACGCCCTATTTTCCAAAGAATACTCGAATCGATAGTGAGACTCGTGTCTCCCATTCTCTGACCGGTCTGCGCCTGTGACGGCGGACTCTCATTCCTCTACTCCCTTCCAGTCCGGAGTAAAGACATATCTCTCCTGCAACACCGCTCCGTCACGGTCAAACAGGACCTTGTGCGGATAACCTCCGACATCAAACATCGCAGTCAGTCTTCCATACATCTCATGGTCAAGATACAGCGATTCATCTCCTTCAAGATATTCTGCCACAACCTTGTCGTAACTTTCCCTGTCTGTTATCTCTTCGCCGGTGACGTAAACAACCACCCAGTCGGGATTGTCGCGAAATTTGACCCGGACATCACGCGTCGCCGCCATCTCTTTCAGACACGGCGGACATAAGGAAGCCCAGAAATCAAGCACAACCCTCTTTCCGGCGTACTTTGCAAGCAACCCTTTCAACATCTTCCCTTCGGGAGTGTCGCGCACTTCGTAGCGGTCTTTCCTGAATATCTGACGCGCATATCGCTCTACCCCTTTCCGGACCTCGGGATTTGGAAGATAAGAGGTGGCAACCGTATCTACTATGGCGAGAGCCTCTTCCACATTCTTCGCTTTTTCAAGAAGTCCCCCTTTGCATAATGTGCGCGAGACGGCAAGCTGGGCAAGCACCGGCATTCCCGAGACACCTAAAAACATATTCATGGCGTCATATCGCTTCATATATTTCATCACTGCGTCTTTATAATCGCGTGCCGTCGATTTGCCGGCATTCTCGCCCATGCGACTCAGCAAGGAAGAGGATGCCAGATTCTTAACAAGACCGCTGGGCCATTTCTGCGCCATGATATAATTGTCATCAGTAAGCAACGCCTCTCTCAAGGGCGTATAATCTTCAGGTGACTCAGGCTCCAGAAATTTCTCGTTCAGCATTAGCCAGTACGCCTTCTGAAACACAGGATAATTCGCCAGTATCCGCCTGCCGACAACAGAAAGGTCCGATGACTCAAGATAAGCGCCAAGCTCTTTGCGCCACACCGAATCCGAAGCTTCGTACATCGCCCTTGCCTCGGCAGGAGCAAAGGAGGAGTCATTTTCCATCTTTCTGTTGATTTCATCCAGATCAGCCATTTTCGGAGCACGGGCGAGATCATTGTTGACCTGTGCCAGTTCACCTGAGAAGAGACATTCGCCGGTTTCGGCATCGAACCGCATTGTCAATGACTTGCCCGGTTCGAGATAAACATCCGGTAAATCATTTGCCGCATACCCTTTCACTGTGAGTATGCGTGGAGAAGTCAGCCTGAGCCAGTCCCGGAAACCCGCATCATCGAAATCCGTACTGAACGAACGGAATTGGGATTCACCTGTAATTATATCATCCTTGTAAATCAAGAGATTCCCCACATGGAAATGAGCCTTTTTGCTGCCGGCACGTCGCGCGTTGTCAATTTTTCCGGAAACTTCGGCAAGCCCGGATGTGAAGAATTCCTCATTGTCGAGCACCTTCAGCACTTCCTGATTTCCACGGCATCCGCACATTGTCAACAAAACAAGAAAAGAAAAAACAATATTTATCCGTAATGTCATATCCAAAGAGTATTTTGCATGTGACAAAAATACCTAAAATCCGCTTCATTCGCAACAATTGAAACCGATTTTTCAAAATATGCCGGCAAACTTTTTCAGAAACAGGTCCATATAATGACAAAAGAGGCGACTGCTGTCAGTCACCTCTTTAATATTTTGAATAAAACCGTTCGGATTACTCAGCTTTTGCTTCCTCGGCGGCAGGAGTCTCCTCTGCCTTGGGTGCCTCGGCAGCAGCCTCGGCGGGAGCGGCAGCTTTCTTCGAGCGAGAACGACGGGTGGTTTTCGCTTTCTTGGGAGCCGCAGCCTCAAGCATGTTCTCGTTGAAATCAACGAGCTCGATCATGCACATTTCGGCGTTGTCACCAAGACGATGACCGGTCTTGAGAATACGGAGGTAGCCACCGGGACGGTCTGCCACTTTCTCTGCGATAACTCCGAAGAGCTCCTTCACGGCATCCTTATTCTGGAGATAGCTGAACACGAGACGGCGATTTGCCATATCGTCTTTCTTCGACCGTGTGATCAGAGGCTCGGCGAACACGCGGAGAGCCTTGGCCTTGGCCACAGTCGTAAAGATTCTCTTATGCTGGATAAGAGCTATCGCAAGGTTAGAAAGAAGTGCCTCGCGGTGTCCTTTCTTGCGACTGAGGTGGTTGAATTTTTTATTATGTCTCATGGGGAATTAGTCTTTATCTAATTTATATTTCGAAATATCCATTCCAAAGGAAAGGTGAAGCTTCTCAAGAAGCTCGTCGAGTTCGCTGAGCGATTTCTTTCCGAAGTTGCGGAACTTGAGCAGATCGTTCTTGTTGAAAACCACAAGTTCGCCGAGTGTCTCCACTTCCGCGCTCTTCAGGCAGTTGAGGGCACGGACCGAAAGATCCATATCCACCAGCTTGCTCTTGAGAAGCTGACGCATGTGAAGAACCTCTTCATCAAACTCTTCGGGAGTATCCTCCTGAGGAGCCTCGAGTGTGATTTTCTCATCGCTGAACATCATGAAATGCTGAATGAGGATCTTTGCAGCCTCCTTCAATGCCTCCTTGGGCATGATGGAACCGTCTGTAGTAACCTCCATGACCAGCTTCTCATAGTCGGTCTTCTGCTCCACGCGATAATTCTCCACAGAGTATTTCACATTCTTGATCGGAGTGTAGATC
>CAMWMW010000218.1 GCA_947175455.1 uncultured Porphyromonadaceae bacterium
GGCGGCCTGGCGACGCGCTCCGTGCGACGGCGGACCCATATACACGGCGTCAGCGCCATGAAGGATTGCCTCCATTGCCACATTCTTGTCGGCAGCCGGCGCAAGCAGTTCAAGTTTTCTCATCGGCTTAATGCTTGAACATCCTGTCAATGCTGCGCTTGTCTTCACGTTCACGTATTGACTGACGCTTGTCATACTGCTTCTTGCCGCGACCTACTCCGATCTGCATCTTTGCCAGCCCTCGCTCATTTATAAAAACGCGCATCGGGACAATTGTAAAGCCGACATCCTCGGCAGCTTTCGCAAGCTTCTGTATCTCTTTCTTGTTCAGCAACAGCTTACGGTCACGTCTTGCCTCATGGTTGTTGTAAGAACCATAAAAATATTCGGAGATATTCATCCCCTTGACCCAGACTTCCCCGTTTTCAACCATACAGTAAGTATCGACAAGTGATGCCTTGCCGTCACGGATAGACTTTATCTCTGTGCCCGTCAGCACAATTCCCGCAACATACGTGTCCGAAATCTCATAATCGAACCTCGCACGCTTGTTTTTTATGTTTACGTGTTCTGCTTTCATATCTATAACGCCTCTACAGGCAACAATTCGTTGAATATCCAGTTCCAGAAGATCGGACTTCCGAGCATCAGAAACGAGAGCATTCCGCACGTTCTCGTTTCCTTTTCCGGAGACACTCTGAATAATTTAACGCCTTTACATGTAATATATATTGTCCATAACGGCAAAAAAGCCAGAATGGGTCCTGCAATCGGAAACAATCTGAATAATATGTAGAAAACTGTCAGTGTTGACATGTTTATCATCACATACTCTTTACCATAATATGTATGAAGCGTTTTACGCGCTTCGCGGGGAAGTAGAAATTCTCCGAAGAGCAACACGGAAAAATATCCGAAAAAAAATGTGATGAATGTTATTATCGCAGGCACAAGCAGCGATGAAAGTGTCGAATCAGTCTCATAAAACAGCGCTGTGAATTCAGACACGGCAGCCAGACCCAATAACGGATAAAAGCATCCGGCGGCAAACGAATCGACAGAATATTTGCTTCGCTTTACCGCTTTCCACCCGTCAACCGGATTCGAGAGAACCTTCAATAATAATCCGAATGCCGAGGGTCTTGATTCGCAGGTATCGCCACGCCACGCTTCAGTCTCCACCTCTGCCTCGTCTTCAATATCATTGTCCGACACCTCGTCCTCTATGACATATTCTCCTATTGAAGAATCTTTCGGGTCTGATTCATCTTCAAGCACATATTCTTCTGTATTTGCGGAAATATCTTCTTCCTCTATGTTGTAGACATTTCCGTCATTCTCCTCCTCCACTGAATATACGTTATCATTCATATAATCACTCATCTGAGTCCTATCTGTTCCTTAATCATTATTAATTTATGCGAAATTGCGTCTCAGGGTAAATCTATAGAGGGAGCGGCGGCAATACAGCCGTCGCTCCCCTTATTCGGATAAACTGTTATCTTATTCTGCACGGTCTTCATTAAGAAGACGGATCATTTCAATAGCGCTTTTGGGGATACGAGTGCCGGGACCGAAGATTGCAGCCACACCTGCCTTGTAAAGGAAATCATAATCCTGAGCAGGTATCACACCACCGGCTGTCACCATGATATCCTCACGACCAAGTTTCTTAAGCTCCTCGATAACCTGGGGAACAAGAGTCTTGTGACCTGCAGCAAGAGATGATACGCCAAGCACGTGGACATCGTTCTCTACAGCCTGACGGGCTGCCTCTGCCGGAGTCTGGAACAACGGACCCATGTCAACGTCGAAACCGCAGTCTGCATAACCTGTGGCAACGACCTTGGCACCACGGTCATGTCCGTCCTGACCCATTTTCGCAATCATGATACGGGGCTGACGTCCTTCGCGCGCTGCAAAATCAGCTACAGCCTTACGGGCTTCCTCGAACTCGGGATCACCCTTCTCTTCATTAGAATACACGCCTGAAATAGTTTTGATTACTGCTTTGTAACGACCTACGACCGCTTCGCAAGCATCCGAGATCTCACCGAGTGACGCACGAAGACCGGCAGCCTTGACTGCAAGGTCAAGAAGATTGCCTTTCGAGGGATCCTTGACAGCCTCTGTAATTTTGGCAAGCGCCTCCTGAACGGCAGCTTCGTCGCGATCTTTCTTAAGCTCCTCAAGACGGGCGCACTGCTCCTTACGTACCTCTGTATTGTCAACCTCGAGGATATCGATGGGATCCTCATGGTCAAGACGGAATTTATTGATTCCGACAATTGTCTGTGTACCTTTGTCGATGCGAGCCTGCGTACGGGCGGCAGCTTCCTCGATCTTAAGTTTTGGAAGTCCTGTCTCGATAGCTTTCGCCATACCGCCGAGTTTCTCGATTTCCTGAATATGTTCCCAGGCACGATGAGCGATCTCGTTGGTAAGAGACTCTACATAATAGCTGCCTCCCCACGGGTCAATCTGTTTGGTAACATATGTCTCGTCCTGAATGTAAATCTGCGTGTTACGGGCGATTCGTGCCGAGAAGTCTGTGGGAAGCGCGATAGCCTCGTCAAGCGCGTTTGTATGCAAAGACTGGGTATGTCCGAGAACGGCTCCCATAGCCTCCACACATGTACGGCCCACGTTGTTGAACGGATCCTGCTCTGTCAGAGACCAGCCAGAAGTCTGACTGTGAGTACGCAAGGCAAGAGACTTCGGATTCTTCGGATTGAACTGTTTTACGATCTTCGCCCAAAGCATACGCGCCGCACGCATTTTGGCGATTTCCATGAAATAGTTCATAGAGATTCCCCAGAAGAACGACAGACGCGGAGCGAAAGAGTCGATATCCATGCCGGCGTTCACACCCGCGCGAAGATACTCAAGACCGTCTGCAAGAGTATATGCCAACTCGATATCCGCTGTCGCTCCGGCTTCCTGCATGTGATAACCGGAAATGGAGATTGAGTTGAACTTGGGCATATTCTTGGATGTATACTCGAAGATGTCTGCGATGATCTTCATAGAGAATGCCGGCGGATAGATGTAGGTGTTACGCACCATGAATTCCTTGAGAATGTCATTCTGGATCGTACCTGCCATCTCGTCAAGCTTGGCACCCTGCTCAAGACCCGCATTGATATAGAAGGCAAGCACAGGAAGCACAGCTCCGTTCATAGTCATTGAGACAGACATCTTGTTCAATGGAATGCCATCGAACAGAACTTTCATATCCTCAAGCGAACAGATTGACACACCAGCTTTTCCAACATCTCCTACCACACGCTCATGATCGGCGTCATAACCTCTGTGGGTAGGGAGGTCGAATGCGACTGACAGACCCTTCTGTCCGGATGCAAGGTTACGGCGATAGAATGCGTTTGACTCGGCTGCCGTAGAGAAACCCGCATACTGACGGATTGTCCAGGGACGCAAAGGATACATGGCACTGTAAGGACCACGCAGGAACGGAGGAATACCCGACACGAAGTCGAGATGTTCCATTCCCTCAAGATCCTCTTTGGTGTATATTGGCTTTACCGGTATGAGCTCCGCAGTCATCCATTCTTCACCGACCGCAGGCTTCTGACCTTTTCCGGCAAAGGTCTTTGTTATATCTATTTCTTTAAAATTCGGTCTCATGATTATTTGAGGAGTTTAGCGTTAAATCCGATAAGCGTGTCGAGCACATTTACTCTCACGTGAATGAAATTCTCTATGCCCTGAGCCTTGAGGTCGTCCATGCATGCGGGAGCGCCGGCGACAACAAACATCGCGCGACCGGCAAGTTCCTTGAATGCTTCAGGTGCAAATTCGGCATATTCGTCATCGCTTGAGCAAAGCACAACGATATCCGCGCCTTTCTCCATAGCGGCATCCACACCCTCTTTGACTGAGTTGAAACCGATATTGTCGATAATCTCATATCCGGCGCAACCGAAGAAGTTGGAAGAGAACTGGGCACGTGCAAGACGCATGGCAAGATTGCCGATTGTAAGCATGAACACTTTCGGACGATGAGCAGAACGCTCTGTGTCGAGACGAAGTTGCTCAAACTGGCTCGCGGCGCGGTCAAAGTTGAGTGAT
>CAMWMW010000219.1 GCA_947175455.1 uncultured Porphyromonadaceae bacterium
GAATCACCTCTCCGCAGTTCTCTATATGGGTGAGTGTCACTGACGAGATCCTGTTGCCGTCGGTTGTCACCGCCACTGCGCGGTAAGAGGGATAGAGTGTCACGCCTTTCTCGGCTGCAATGAAAGAATCCTTCTTGCCGTCTTCGTAATATTCGGCGGGTTTCGCGTTTCCGGCGCGGGAGTGTCCGAATTCGCGTATCATTCTTCCGAGTCCCTTGTTAGGACCGATTTCGGCATGTCCGCCGAGATGCACTCTGACTTCCGAACTGTTGTTGCCTCCCAATACGGGGCGGTCGTTGACAAGAGCCACATCCATTCCGTTGCGTGCGGCAGCCACGGCGGCGCACATTCCGGCGATGCCGCCTCCCACGACAACCATGTCGTAGGAAGCCCGTTGCGGTTCACGGCTGTCAAGACCGAGCAGACGGCGGCGCATCATGGTGAGTTCCTCTCCGTCGTCCGGAAGAGATGCTTTGTCAGGACTTGTAGTCATGTAGATTGCATCGCAGCGGCCGTTGAAACCCGTGAGATCATGCAAGGCAAGCGTGTGTTTCCCCTGTCCGAGCTTGATTTCCCCCGCTTTCTGCCAGCCCCAGCGGGAACCGCTGTCCCCGAGAGTCTGCGGCAAAGCGCGGTTGTCGATTTTTACTTTGAATTTTCCCGGTCCTTTCTTGTCGTTCCAGGGTGAGGTCCAGTTGAAAGTGCGGACATATACGGTATATTTCCCCTCTTCGGGTATGTCGACGGTAGTTGTCGCGTCTTCCACCGGTTTGCCGAGACCATGCGCCATAAGGTAGCTCGAACCCATGCAGTCGATAAACTGCTGGTCCACCACCCATCCCCCTTTTGAGCTGAAGGACTCCGCCTCTGTCCAGACCTCTGCCGCTTCCGCCCCCGCAAGGGGCAGAAGGGCAAGAGCTGAACACGCCATATATCGTCTGATGATATTCATTGCGGGTTGTTTGTATGGATAATAATCAGTTTACGTTTACATCGGAAATCTTGACCCATCCTTCAGGCGTGGTCTCCGCCTTTGCCGCGATTCTGATTCCGATTTCGTTGTCTTTGGTTGTGTCCACGATACCGACAGCCCATGTGTAGTTGCCGGCGGGAACGCCTCCGAGACTGAATGAAAACTCATATGTGGAGGGTTTTCCCTTGATCCATTCGTTGAGACAGGGAGCCAGATCGACATATGTCTTCACGGGCTGTGAGGTGGTCTTGTCGAGCAGAGCGAAAGCCACTTTATATTTCTGGTTCCACTGCGGGATATTGGTCGGGCAGTATCCCCAGCCGAGGTTGCTCCAGCGGTGAACCATAGTGGCGTTGCCGTTGCCGGATACCGATTTCGGGAGAGATATCTTGTCGGGATAGAGGCGGTAGCCGCCTTCGGCGATAAATTCCTTCACGAGGTCGAAGCAGTTGTTGAACCATCTCCAGGTCTCGCCGCTTGTCATTGAGTTGGAATAGCGGAAGTCCATCATGTTCACATATGTGTTTCTCGCTTCGTTGAATTCACCGCGGCGCACCTCGCCGTGGTCTGCGTATCCGTCACCTTTGATTGAACCGCCGTGTGAGCTTTCCACCCATCCTCCTTCGGCAATGAGAGGGCGGCTGAATCTGTTGGCAAGCGCGTAATTGCGTTCCCAGTCTTTGTAGTAACCCTTCATGCCGTAAGCGTCATGACGCAGGGAATATCCTTTGGCGACAAGCTTGTCAAGCAGTTTTTCCGACACACCTGTGTCGGCACCGTCGAAGCTTCTGGTGTCCATGAGACATCTGTGGTAGTTGATGATGCATGGCACTTTTGTGAATGCCTGAAGATATGCGTCGCTCACCCAGTCTATGACCGCCTCGCGCGGTTCGGCGTTGCCTGTGGAATAGGTCACGCTGTGGCTCTCACCCCATTTGCCGAGTCCGAAACCGCTCATGAACATTGTCACGTCAGGGTCGTTGTATTTCTGTGCGAAAGCCTGCAGGAATTCCGTGAACTTCTGTTGGAACACAGGGTCATCGCAATACGGAGACCATACCTGCACCGAGCCTGTCGTGGACATGAAACCTTTTGCTCCGGCTTCCCTTACGAAATTCGGGGTGAAGTTGTCATGCTTGTCCTGGCTGTCGCATATGAACGAGAATGCAAGTTTCAGACCACGCTCTTTCGCGCCGTCCACAAGCATGTGGAAACGTCGTGCGTATTTCGATGCCGACGGCGGCTGGTTCCACACATACACGCCCTCCTCGGGATTGAAATATGTCCATGCGGCGCGGATGAAGAGAACAGTGGCATAATCCGATACGTTGACATTACCCTCGGAAGTGGGGTAGTTGTCATATACCTCCCAGAAATCGTCACGCAGACCATCGCCGAGTCCTGTGTAAAGTACCCATCCGGTCATCGGGTTCTTGAGGTTCTTGTAGCGTTCGGGTTTGATGTTGACCACTTCGTTTCCATTGATTCCCCAGTTGTAAGAGCCTTCGGCAATTTCATCGTTGTCAGAGCAGGAAACGGCTCCGAGGGTGATTGCCGCGCCTGCCAGCAGAGTGCAGGCGCGGGTCATGTATTTCTTTATGTTGTTCATGTTGTCAGATCTTATTTATTTCCAAAATATACGGTCAGTTTCTCGATGTTGACCACTACGTATGTGCAGTTCTCGGGAACGCAGAAGAATGCATAACGGTTATGGCTCTGTCCCGCCACAAGCTGGAGAGTCTCACCGTTGTTCACTGGCAGGTAGCCGCGTTTCTTGTTTCTTTCGGCATCGGCTGTGGAACCGAAAGCGTATACGTTGTTCTCAATGTTTGACACAAGGAAATTCAGCGCGCCTGTGGCTGTGGCTTTCGACCAGTCGTCGGTCGATGAGCTGCGGGGCAGAGGATCGCCGTGGTATACGAATACGTTCGGGTTGGCAAGCGACTGCTTCATTCTGTACTTGGTCTGGAATCCGGCTTTCATGCCGTCATCGTGTGCAGAGGCGTTGAATCCGCCCCACATCCAGAGTTCGGTCACTTCCTGAGAGTAGGGATTGATGCCGTCGACGGTGTTGTTGTAGGATACAACGGTGTTCTTGAGGTCTGTGGCGGCTGAGTAGATGGTGACGGTGCGTTCGTCGAGGTTGACTACAATGCGGTATGTTCCGTCAGCGGGTATCTCCCAGTATGCCGACCCTGTGCCGCTTTCAGTGGAGGTCTGGTCGAATTCGTGGGCATTGCCGTCGTTGATGTCATGGTTCCCTTTGTCTTTGGGCACGAATGATATTGACTTGGATTCTTCGTAAAGCAGCGGCATAAAGAGTTTTCCCGCTTTCAGCTCGCCTCTCCATGCGAAGAGCTGGTCATCTTCGAGGGTGCGTTCGATTTCCACATCTTCCGCTCCGACAGCTGTTCCTGAAAGATAAAGCTTGTCAAGCTCGATGACACTTCCTGCCGCTACAATCTTGACCGTGCGTGCCTCAAGGTTGACGGTTATGCGGTAGTTTCCGCTTTCGGGGATTATCCAGTAGTTGGCTTGAGAGGCATCCGCCATTATCGCGGGCATTTCATCTGTGGTGATAGCCTGATCGGGGTTCGCGGGTGAAATCGCGTTGTTTTCATCGCCGTAGACCACCGGGAAATTGATTTTTCCGGCAGCGAGCGCGCCGTTCCATGTGTACGTCTTTGATGTCTCGGACGTAGGTTTCAGTTCGATCGGATTGTCGCCGACTGCGGTTCCTCCGATTGAAAGACGGTCGGCGAGGAATTGTTTCTCACCGTAGGTCTTCACGCGGATTGTTGCGGTGGCGATGTCGGGGATAACGACTCGCGGACCTTCGAACGATGCTGTGACCGTGAAGCTGAGTGTGTTGACAGTGCTGGTGAGGCATCCGAAATGACCTGTCAGCAGTTCATGCAGCTCGCGGTTGGTATATTCGCGGCGGAACATGCCGTCGTCTTCATATTCCTTTATGGCGGCTGACTTGCTGCCTACCGCTTCCATCTGATACTGATAGGTGGTTATGTATTCGTTGCCGTAGGGATGCGCCTCGTTCCATTCAAGGGTGAGGGCGACACCGTCGGGATTGTTTTCGTCAAGCACTATGTAC
>CAMWMW010000220.1 GCA_947175455.1 uncultured Porphyromonadaceae bacterium
TGCCAACCTCACCACGGATTATGTGGCTATTCAGGCAGTGAACCGCTGGGGTAAGGCGTCGCCGCTTGCTCCGGTACAGAGCATCAAGACAAATGCCGGGCCTAAGATTACGATAGCCGAGTCTTCGCTTTCAATGACATCTACAGCCGCGATGCCGGTTGTCTCAAGCCGGTTTACAATCGGTAACGAAGCCGAGGGTCTGCTTAAATGGGCTGCGTCCAAGCGCACTGTCAGTGCGACATTGCAGTCCCGTCGTCCGCAACCCGGCTCTGTGAGACCTTTCTCGGGCAATCTTTCCACTACTGCCGCCAGCCGTGTTGCCGTAGCTGCTTTTGCCGAATATGAGGCGGACGATTATCCTCAGGATCTTTATACTTACGACCAGCTCTGGGCAATGATCGGCGAGACCGACAAGACTCTTCCCAATTCACTTGCCCAGTGGTTCCGTGTCGACCCGACCAAATATCCGGAAGGTTTCAACCTTACAGACCTGTATTTCGAGTCTCCGAGATCGGGTGTATATGGATCAAATCCTAAAATCAGCATCTATAAGGGTGATGTGTCAATCTCGAACGCATCCCTGATAATGGATGTCCCCTACACTTACTTTACATATAATTACAATGTGAAGCTGCCGCAGCAGATTCATTTCGCTCCCGGCGAGTCTTTCTGGGTTGTCGCCCACTACGAAGCCGGTCAGGAGGGTTATCCTCTCGGAATGGGTCACGCAACTGAAGCGGGTGCCTCGGCAAACAGTTTCATGAGTAACGACCTTGGCAAGACATGGGTTCAGCTTGCCGCTGCTCTCAAGGGCAGCAGCTATGAATCGCTTGCAGACACATTCGTATGGGCTGTAAAAGCGCGTTCTCTCAATCCGGACTGGAGCGAGCTGCTTGAGCTTGACCCCGCCAGCGGAATCGTGAAGCAGGGTGAGACCCAGCAGGTGACAGTGAGCACCGATGGACGCAAGCTCGTGAACGGCACTTACAGGTTTAACGTAAATATCTCGACAAACGAGAGCGATGCCAAGGAGAAGAGCCTGCCTGTTTCTCTTACGGTCAACGGCAACGAGCCTTCAGTGGTTGTGCCCAAAGTCGTTGATTTCGGCAGCTTGCTTATCGGAGAGTCCAAGACTCTTGTAGCCGAGGTATACAATAAAGGCTACGGTTCATTCCGCGGTTCCAAGTGGAGTGCAGGAATATACTCGCAGAACATAATTTCAAGTTCCGAAAACTTCTCCGGTCCCGACTATGTGACAAGCGGCTTCCCGGCACGCACCACTACGCAGATCGAGCTGACATATGCTCCAAAGGAGGCAGGTTCCCACACCGGCACTGTCACTTTCAAGGATGCGGATGGCAGAGAGGTGAAGATTCTTGTGAGAGGTGTTGCCACCGAGCCGGCAAAACTTGCTGTTGAACCTGCCGTAATGGATGCCGGCACGCTCACTCTCGGTGACGAGCCCAAGGAACTGTCGTTCAAGATACGCAATGATGGCAAATATCCTCTTGAGTATGTGTTCCCGAAATTCTCCGATGAGACAGTGGAAGGAGCCGCGAAACTCCATAAATTCGGATATACCGTAACTTCAACGCTTGAGGAATATCCCGGTTTCGAATACGAAGCGGCTCCCTCTCTGGTAAACGCGGTGGATGTGGCTTCCGGTTTCAATGACAACACCTACATCTCCAAAGCCATTTCACTCGGGTTCTCGTTCCCGTATTACGGCAAGTCGTATGACAAGGTGTATATCACTTCATACGGCGGTGTGGTGTTCGCTCCCAACAGCGACGAGATGTTCCGCTCTCCGCTCACCGAGTCTTCATCAAGCATACGCGGCACCGGACTGATTTCAGCATACGGACGCCAGCTTCAGATGGGTCCGGACTCTAAAGTGGAGTATGCGTGGAAAGACGGCAATTTTGTCGTGAACTTCTCAAATGTGCTCGCGCTTGTGTATGACAAGGATTATGCACCGGTTTCGTTCCACATGACACTTGCTCCAACCGGAGACATCTCTATCTTCTATGATGACTATGTGGCGGAGAATTTCTTCCAGTCAGGAAGCAACCTCTTCTGCGGTATCAACGACCCGGCACTCGCCGACCAGATGACAGTGACTTCTTCCAACATCGCTGATTACTTCGGAGTGAACGAACCTACGCCGGCAAATACCCTTTTCCGCAAATTCGGAACAGGTACAGCCGTGCGTTTCGAGGCTCCTCAAGCACAGTTCGTGCGCACGCTCGAACCGGCGTCCGGTCTTGTGGCTCCCGGCGAGGAGGTTGAAGTCAAGACTACCGTAAGCGTTGATGAAACCATGAATGCGGGTGCTACGTTCAACAATCTGGCTATCGTGACCAATGATCCGGCTCCTGCTGTTTCCGCAGTGCGCTTCAATGCCAATATCAATGCCAAAGGTCTTGATGCAGACGCAAAAGTTGAATCAGAGAATGTTGATTTCGGTGAAGTGTTCCGCACATCGGAACTCCTCGTTCCCATAACGCTGCGCAATACCGGTCACAGCGCGTTGATGGTGAGACTTCCTCTGTTTGAATCAGACAGAATGACTGTCTACAACAGCGATGCGTTCCCTGCTTTGGTAAAGGCGGGCAACTCAATTGACATAATGGTCAAAGTGCCGACCGATAAAGAGGGTGAGATCAGCGACAAGCTGAACATCACTACAGATGTAAGAGAAATAACCGTTGATATCAAGGGAAAGATTATCGGTTGTCCGGCGGCAGACCTTACCTTCGACAAGATAGAAGAGACTGTGGCGAGCGGCGAACCTTTGGGCAAGACGCTTGAAATCTCGAACTCCGGCAATGAGCCGCTTGTGTATTCATTTACCCCCAATGAGGATGTGAAGGTCACAGTGCCTCAGAGTGCCGATTCCGAAGTCACTTATGTATATGGCGCTTCTGTAGACAAAGAGGCTGAATATGACTGGATCGATATCGTTGACAATGGTCTTGGCGAGCAGAATGCTTTCCGTTATTACAACAGTCATGACTATATCGAGGTCGAGTTACCGTTCGAATTCCCCTATTATGGCAAGAAATATAGCAAGATGTATGTCTATAATACCGGTTTCGTATCGTTTACCCAGCGCAGAGACGACAAAGTGTGGCCCGAACCTCCGGCAGACTTCCCCGACGGAACAGTATTCACCAATATAATCGCTCCCTACTGGGGTCTGCATTCGATGAACACAACCAAGACTGCCGGTACATATCATTATGTGACTGATGACCGTGCTGTCGTTTCGTTCATGGAATACGGCAACTCGATGAACTATGGCGTATGCTATCAGCTTATTCTCGAAAAGAACGGCTCGTTCAAATTCCAGTATAAGGCGTATGATGACAATTCGGTGATTCTGTCTGCATTCGGACTTGCAGGTGTGTCGAATGACGATGCCTCGGCTTCTATCCGTCTTCCCGAACGTTTCATAGCATTCGGCAATGCGGTAAGCTTCAGCCCCGTCTTTACCAATACTGTCGCTCCGGGCGAGAAACATGAGGTTGCCATAAAGGTCAATACCGACCGCATGGCAGGCGTTTACGAATCAACTCTTTCTCTGACAACGAATGTGCCGTCTCGCGAGAAAATCGCGATACCGGTTAACGTTACAGTTACCGGAGAGGCGAAGCCTGTTGTTCCTGAGAGCGTGGAGATCGAGAATGTGATCGGATACCGCAGCACCGACTACTCGGATCCTCTGGTACAGATGGGCGCGCCTTATGGCGTACGCTTCAACGTGGCAAACGAGGGAACTGCGGAATATACACTTTCCGCTGTGTCTTACGAAGCGCCGATGGTTTCGGATCCCTATTTCCCGGAATGGTCTTCACCTGCATTCATGCTCATGGCGAAACTCCCGGAAACAGACTGGGCAACCGGTCTGCCTACCGGAAATTATCAGTGGCAACCGGTTGAAGCCGACTTCTTCCAGCCTGTTCAGATCGGACGCACTCCGATTGAATTCGGTGTCGCGGTAATGGAAACGGAATATTGGATGACACCTGGTGATTACAAAGTTCCTGTCACACTGACATACATGGTTCCCGGATC
>CAMWMW010000221.1 GCA_947175455.1 uncultured Porphyromonadaceae bacterium
CTCATAAAATCCTCTCAATGAACCTCACAATTAAATTTAAACAGTTTCTTAGAGAGAGGGCATTTCAAGATATAATGTGTCCGGACTGTTTTTGCCAAGCCATTTCCTAATATAATTACGGGTGTCTTTGCAAATTATTTTGTCTTTGTCGAAATGGGAGTTATATATTACGGCAAACAGCGGTATTCCGGCTGACTGAAGGGCTGTCAAAGCCAGCAGCGTATGACTTATCGAGCCAAGTCTCCCGTTTGTCACGAGTATTGCCGGCAGCTTTTGTTCGCGGATATAGTCTATTGTAAGGTATTCACCCTTGAGTGGCACCATCACTCCTCCGGCACCTTCTATAAGTACGTGTCCGTATCTTTCTTCGAGTGTAGCGGTGGCTTCCGTTATCGCTTCAAGGTTCAGTTCCCGTCCGTCGATGCGTGCCGCCAGATCCGGTGACGCTGGATATGTGAATATCTCCGGAGCCGTTAAATGAGAAATGTCTTCCGGCAGCATTCCGGTGCCCGTCAGCTTGCGGTGTATGTCTATATCCTCGCTTGATTCCCTGTTTCCTGTCTGCACGAATTTCTGGGTCACGACACTTATGCCGACATCAATCATGCCACGGGCGAGCCAGCCCGTGGCATAACTTTTACCGGCATCCGTATCAATCCCGGTGACAAAAAGCCGGGATGGGAATTCAATCTCATTGAAATTCATCGGATGTCAGGATATATTACCATGCGAACATGGGATAATCATTCATCATGTCATTTACTTTGCGTCGAACTTCGGCGATGACATTCTCATCATCGGCATTGCTCAATACGGTGTCGATCAGTTCGGCGATGGTCTCCATCAGTTCCTCTTTAGCTCCGCGAGTGGTGATTGCCGCTGTTCCGAATCGGAGTCCGCTTGTAAGGAATGGGCTGCGGGTATCATAGGGAACCATATTCTTGTTGGCGGTTATATCTGCCTCTACAAGTACACGTTCAGCTTTTTTACCGCTCATTTCGGGGAATTTGGGTCGGAGATCAACGAGCATGCAGTGGTTGTCGGTGCCGTCGGAAATAATCTTGTAGCCTCGTTTGATGAGTGCCTCGGCAAGTGCAGCCGAGTTCTTTTTCACCTGCATTGCATACTCTTTCCATTCGGGCTGCAGAGCCTCGCCGAAGGCAACCGCTTTTGCAGCAATGACATGTTCGAGCGGACCGCCCTGAACGCCGGGGAAAACTGCCGAGTCAATGAGTGCCGACATTTTCTTTATCTCGCCTTTGGGAGTCTTTTTGCCCCAAGGATTGTCAAAATCCTTGCCCATGAGGATGAGTCCGCCGCGCGGACCGCGAAGTGTCTTGTGGGTAGTTGTTGTCACTATATGTGCGTGTTTCACCGGGTTTTCCAGCAGACCAGCCGCAATAAGACCTGCGGGATGCGCCATATCAACCATGAATATCGCGCCGATCTCATCGGCGAGCTTACGGATACGGGCATAATCCCATTCGCGGCTGTAGGCGCTTGCACCTGCAATTATGAGTTTCGGGCGTTCGGCGCGTGCTTTCTCTTCCATCTCTTCATAATTCACACGTCCGTCTTCCGCACGCACTGTGTAGCTTATCGGCTCAAACATAAGACCCGAGAAGTTCACAGGGCTTCCGTGACTGAGGTGTCCGCCGTGGCTGAGATCCATGCCCATGAATTTGTCGCCCGGCTTAAGGCACGCCATGAATACAGCCATGTTTGCCTGCGCGCCGCTATGAGGCTGCACGTTTGCCCATTCCGCATCGAAAAGTTCCTTGGCGCGTTCTATAGCGAGGTTTTCTGCCTCGTCCACCACCTGGCAACCTCCGTAATAACGGTGTGCCGGATATCCTTCCGCATATTTGTTGGTCAGGCAGGAACCCATGGCGCGCATCACCTCGTCGCTTACAAAGTTCTCGCTGGCTATCAGCTCGATTCCGCGGCGCTGACGCAGATGCTCGCGGTCAATGATGTCGAAAATTTCGTTGTCTCTCTTCATGATTAAAATATTAGTATGATGATCCAAGGTTATCCTCCAAAATTGTCATAATGTATGCTTTCCGGTTCCACACCAAGGTTGTAGAGCATGTTGTTCACAGCATTGCTCATGGGGCCGGGACCGCACATATAATACTGTATGTCTTCAGGAGCCTCGTGATCTTTTAAGTATGTCTCGTACATGACATTATGAACGAAGCCTGGTGTGTATTTCACGCCTGCCGCATCAGCCGCCGGGTCGGGTCGGTCAAGTGCAAGGTGGAAGCTGAAGTTCGGGAACTCTTTTTCAAGCTGCAGGAAATCTTCGAGATAGAAGACTTCGTTGAGTGCCCTGGCTCCGTAGAAATAGCTCATCTTGCGGTCTGTGGTACGCAGCGTTTTTGTCATCCACATTATCTGTGCGCGAAGAGGCGCCATTCCGGCTCCACCTCCGACCCAGATCATTTCCGCCTTGGAATCCACGATAGGGTGGAAGTCTCCGTAAGGACCGCTCATCATCACCTTGTCGCCCGGTTTGAGCGAGAAGATATAGGATGACGCTATGCCCGCCGGAACATCCTGAAAGCCGGTCTGAGGTCTGGGCTTGAACGGGGGAGTGGCGATACGCACCGTCAGCATTATCCGGTCGCCTTCTTCCGGATAGTTCGCCATCGAATAGGCACGCACCGTCTCCTCGTCGTTCGCGGCTTTGAGAGAGAACAATCCGAATTGCTGCCAAGCCGGTATATATTCCTCGCCTATGAGTTTCTTGTCGATGTCTTTGTCGTAATCCATCGTATATTTCGGAATGCGTATCTGTGCATATGATCCGGGAATGAAGTTCATATGCTCGCCTTCCGGCAGACGTACTATAAATTCCTTGATGAATGTGGCTACATTCTTGTTTGAGATCACCTCGCATTCCCACTCCTTGACTTCGAGTGCGGCTTCGGAAACTTTTATTTCCATGTCGCCTTTTACCTTGACCTGGCATCCGAGCCGCCAGTTGTCTTTGATTTCGCGGCGTGTGAAGTGCACCGCTTCTGTAGGCAGCATGTCGCCGCCGCCCGAAGTCACCTGCAGCTTGCATTGACCGCAGCTTCCTTTTCCGCCGCATGCCGACGAAAGATGCACTCCGTTTTCGCCAAGTGTGGCAAGAAGGCTTTTACCCCCCCGGGCGTGGATCATCTTTTTCCCCTCGTTGATGGAAATCGCTACTTCTCCGCTGTTGACAAGCCATCTTTTAGCCACTAAAAGCACGATGACCAGAACCAGCACAATGACGAGGAATATCAACGAAGCTGCCGCAACGTTGTTCCATTGAATCATATTGAGTGAATACATTGCCATTTTCTATTACAGTTTGATTCCGAGGAAGCTCATGAATGCTATGCCCATGAGTCCTGTGATGATGAAAGTTATGCCGATGCCGCGCAGCGGGGCGGGGACGTTGCTGTAGTCAAGCCGTTCGCGTATCGCCGCAAGGCAGGTGATGGCAAGGAGCCATCCTATTCCGGAACCGGCTCCATATACTGTCGCTGTCCACGCATTGGCGAACTCACGCTGCTGCATGAACAGCACGGCTCCGAGTATCGCGCAGTTGACAGCAATAAGAGGCAGGAATATACCCAGGGAATTGTAAAGTCCCGGAGAATATTTCTCGATCACCATCTCCAGAATCTGAACCAATGCGGCGATAACGGCTATGAACATTATCAATCCGAGAAAAGAGAGATCGGCTGATGCATATTCTTCGCCGAGCCATGTCAGTGCTCCGGGAAGAAGAATATACCGGTTGATACACCAGGTTATCGGCAGGGATATCAGCAAAACGAATGTCACCGCAACCCCCAGACCGAAAGCCGTCTTGACATTTTTCGACACTGCGAGGAAAGAACACATGCCGAGAAAGTAAGCGAAAATCATGTTGTCGATGAATATCGACCGTATGAACAAATTTAGATTTTCCATTTTCTATTCAGGTTTGCGGTTATTCTTGTAAATCTTTGTTTTTTGCACGGTGCACCCAGATGATGCATCCGGCGAGAATCAGAGCCATGGGGGGGAGAATCATCATGCCGTTGTTCAT
>CAMWMW010000222.1 GCA_947175455.1 uncultured Porphyromonadaceae bacterium
TTCTCAGACTCTGTAAAGAGAACGGACCGGCAGTGCGACTGGGAGTCAATCACGGTTCATTGTCAGACCGCATAATGAGCCGTTATGGCGACACCCCGGCAGGCATGGTGGAATCGGTCATGGAGTTTCTTGACGTATGCCGCAAGGAGGATTTCAACGATGTCGTGATTTCCGTCAAAGCTTCCAATACCTCCGTGATGGTGGAAACCGTGAAGCTGCTCGTGAAGCGGATGGCGGATAACGGCATGACCTATCCCTTGCATCTTGGTGTTACAGAAGCCGGAGATGCGGAAGACGGCAGAATCAAAAGCGCAGTCGGAATAGGAGCGTTGCTTGCCGAGGGTATCGGTGACACGATCCGCGTGTCTTTGAGCGAGCCTCCGGAGAACGAGATACCGGTTGCGATAACATTGCGCGACCATATCGCTTCAAGAGAGGGGCATCCGCACATTACTGAACCTTCGAATGTCCTTCCGGGAGCATCCCGCGACCGGTTGTGTCGGGTCAAAGGTTTTGAAGACAGGATTGTCTCGATGCATGCCGACAGCCCTGATGACATATTCTTTCTCGCAGATGCCTCCATGCCTGTGAAAAATCCTGAGTTTTCAGGACCTCTTGTAATAAAATCCCGTCATATAAACGCTCCTGCCGAGATAATGTCATATATCGACAGGTTTGTCGCCGCCGGTTATACCAACCCGATAGTCGTCAGTCTCGAATATGACGACAAGGATATTGATGTATTGCGCGTGAAAGCTGGCGTTGATTTCGGTTTCCTGCTTCTCAACGGATATGCAAGCGGCATAGAGGTGGTGGATTCCAACTTTGACGATGGTGTGCTTGCCGATCTTGAATTGGGTATCCTGCAGGCTGCGCGTCTGCGTATGTCGAAGACGGAGTATATCGCTTGTCCGAGCTGCGGACGCACGCTTTTCGACCTGCAGAAGACATTGAAGGAGGTAAAAGAGGCGACACGGGAAATGAAGGGACTCAAGATCGGGGTCATGGGGTGTATAGTTAACGGTCCCGGTGAGATGGCGGATGCCGATTACGGATATGTCGGAGCAGGTCCCGGCAGGGTAAGTATTTACCGTGGCAAGGACCTGATCAAGAAGAATATTCCGGCGGAAGAGGCTCTTCCGGCACTGATAGACCTGATTCGCTCCGACCGACCGGATATGGTCATTCCGGAACGTAGATGATGTCGCCGTTCTCAAGTTCATAGGCAACACCGACGCGTTTCCCTCTGTCAGAGGAGGGGTCTGAATCTTCCGAAGGGGTATATCTGTTGATTTTCTCCCCCTCTTTGGTTATGATTTCCATATTGTCTTTGCCGGGATTTTTCACCATTGTGAAATCTTCCTGCGAAAACATTTCCGTCATGTTGTATCTGCTCACAAGCGCGACCATAAGTGCTACGGCAAAGACCATGGCAACATCAAAAAGATTGCTGACCACACTCATCGGATCAGAATCCTCACTCTTGCGAAGTAATGAACGTCGTCTTCTCATGCCGCATTGCTGTTAGAGGTTTGTTCGATAACATCTGAAAGATATTCCAGAACTGTAGTGTTTGCCACTGCCCACCGTTCCTTCATCTGCTGTGTGACGAAGCCTACTGCGCTTACGACGAGTCCTACAACTGTTGTCGCGAACGCCACCTGCATGTTGTATGCCATGGAGGCTATGTCGCCCGAAGCGAGTCCGACAAGCGCGGGTCCCATGGGTATGAGTGTTCCCATGAGACCGAGTATCGGTCCCATCTTGGCAAGCACTTTTGATGTGGCGATTTCTTTGTCGGCGTCAAGTTCATATTCAGACAGCAGCAATTCTGTTTTAGGACGGTTGCCTTTGTTCTCGATTATCCGTTTCGCATAAGACGCGACAACGGATTTCTCTTTTGTGGCGAGGAGTTTTTCGATAGCGTCAGTATCGCCCGGTGTCAGACTTTTTATCATGGGATACAGAGAAGAGGCGGTTTTTTTGTGCCCCATATACTGTCCGAAGAAAACTCCGATAAGAATGATTGCCCTGATAAAGAAAAATATCAGCAGCACGATTACAGGTACCAGCAGTCCTGTCGAAATCCAATAGAGGATGTTTGATATTGTGTTCATTTTGTCGAAATTATATATTATTGATTTTTTTTGAGGTTCTGACCCTGAAATATATCCATCCCGCGCAGAGTCCTGAAATGATAATGGCAAATATGGCAGCGAGCGCCTCCCATTCCACATTGTTTGTGCCGGTGGCAGCTGTTCTGCCGTTGACTGTGGCGACTATTCCCAGAGTGGCGATGAGCAGGTTTATTAAAAATATCAGCTCAAGCCTCAGATCGGTTTCGGGAAGAATAAATTTCAGTCCGTAGGCAAGAACCGGAGTTGCCGTCATCACCGCAGCTCCGGAAATCCATCCTATGGTATCGAAGTCCGCACCCGGCATCGAGAATATTATCGCCACAAGCATCGAATACAGGGTCGGAAACAGAAGGAGACCGGGAATCCACAAGGTTATTTCGAGCAGAATGGATTGAAGCCCGCGAAGAGTGCCTGAAAGTCTTGAAGCCATGAGAATGCAGAAGCATATCTGGAAGGCGACATCTATTGTGAGAACCACCGAAGTGTCGAGCATCAGCTCCGGTTGCGACAGCCAGTCTGCGATTCTTGTCTTTGACTGGCTGCTTGCGGATTCTGTCATTAATACAATGAAAACCATTGTCAGGAAGCAGAGCGCTGCTACTCCGGCAGGGCGATGGAAGGTGAGCTTCAGTATAAAACTGAGGCTCACCATAAGAAGTATAATCAAGACAACTGTTTCCATTGTTATTTTTCGGCATTTTTACGGCGACGTCTGATCACCGCCACCATTATTATGAGTGCGGCGACAACTGACAGAGCCACAGCAAGACCGTTTATTCGGTTGGTCGTGGTTTCGGTCTTGTTCAGTTCTTCACGTTTCATGACCTTGCCGTCGTTGCCGTCTTGTATATTCTCCGCCCTGACCGATGCCACCGATGCATCGTATGCCGCAGCCGATTCCTTCGGGATATTTGATTTGATGAAGTCGCGCAGCCTGCTGTTGTCGCATACGAATCCGGAGCACGCCGCTCCATGTTTCTCAACCATCCTGACATGCAGGTCGGCAAGTGTCTTCGTCTGTTCGTCTGATGCGTCCCACATTCCTTTGCGGATGGTTTCCAGCATTACAGCCGTCATTTCCTGCAGAGCGGCGGGATTGGTTTCGGAAAAATATTTTTCCATTCCCAGTCCGTTTTTATCTCTCACATATGTGTCATAGATGTCGTTCCAGAGTTCATCGTCAATCACATCGGGTTTCATCACGTTCCACCCATATGTGTTGCGGATGACATCCGCCATTGCCGAGGCATCGCCGGCACCACCTTTCATCTTTTCCTTTATATAAGAAGGATTGAGTATCGTGGTTCGGCTTTCCACTCCGATAGCCTCCTTTACTTCCTGCATACGGACGTTGTTGCGGTTGCGGTAATCGCTGAGATATGCTTCCGGCTCTTTCCCGGTGACATTTCTCACCGCCAGATTCATGCCGCCCATAAATTCATACACGTGGTCAAGGCTGAGCGCACCCCATGTGTTGCTCTGACGGGGCTGCACCACAACATCTGTTCTTGTGAGCGCGGCTTCGAAAGCATAGTCGCGGAGTTGCTCCCATTCCTCTTCGCTATCGTATGAGGCACCCATGTTCTGAATATAGGTGTCGGCGATTTCGGATGGATTTTCCCATCTGTCGCCGGCTTCCACCATCGCCCGGATTCCGCTTCCGTAGTTGCCGTTGACGCCTCCGAAGACACGTGATGTCGACAGTTTTCTTGCCTCTTTGGGTGAAACACCTTTGTCAACGAGGTGTTTTTCAGATTCCACAACACCCTCTGCGACATAATTCGGAAATTTGCTGTCATTGGCTTCTGCTGCCATTCTGACCGCTCTGCTGATAAGGAAGAGTCGGGAAGCGGCAAGGTCCCGAAGCTGACCTGAAGTCTGAACCACCATATCACTTCGAGGCCGACCTAATTTTTCAGAGGGAATA
>CAMWMW010000223.1 GCA_947175455.1 uncultured Porphyromonadaceae bacterium
GAAGGTCGGCTTCCGGATCAATTGAAATCTCTATTGCGGATTCTTCCGTGTCATATTGCATCAGGTCGCGGGCAAGGTCAATGTCGACTATGACATGGTTCTCGTCGAATTCAGACTGGTCGGAACGGAAAACACCGGTTGTCAGAACCGAGTCGGTGAGAAATGAAGCGGCAGGATTTGACAAGTTGACTCTCCCCTCCCGTATTGGAGTGAAAAGCAGCACTTCCTCTCCCGGAGTCGCGGATATTCCGACGGCTGCGCCTATCGAGAATATGGCTTTCCGAAACTGTTCCTCATCGGGACCGGACGGGACATATCTGTCAATTACGAGAGAGTCGAGGCTTGTTGTCTTGCGATAACGCGCCATGTCTACGCCTTTGAGAGTAACCGGCATCTCTTTCGAGCCGCAAATGGCAAGTGCGTTGTCGGTCAGAGTGGGAGTGGCTATTCTTATTCCCTCAGTGGCGGCGATTGCATCGGCTATGGAATCGGCGTTTTCAAATACTTTCCCTTTTACCGGTGTGACCATTATGTCGGGAGACAAGGAATCAAGCCTGCCGGCTATCACATCCTTGAAACCGTTGAAAACCGAAAGGACACAGATTATTGCTGCGGTAGCGATTGCCATACCGCAGATCGACACCATGGAAATGGCGCCCACCGCACTGTGTGATTTTTTCGACATAAGATAGCGCCACGCTATCCATGCCGAGGGCTTTCCACTCATTTCTTGTCTGATGCCAGAAGTCTGTCGATATTGTCGATATAATCCAGCGAATCGTCAAGATAGAACTGCAGGTCCGGGCACTTCCTCAATACGGACTTCACCGCCTGCGCGAGTTCGTAGCGCACGGTTTTTGACTGCTTCTTGATGTTGTCGAGGATTTCGTTTGATTTTTCCGGCGGGAAAATGCTGAGATATGCTTTTGCGATGCTGAGGTCCGGAGATACGCGCACTGCGCTCACGGATACGAGAATGTTCCCCATCGCAGCTGTCTGGCGACGGAAAATCTCGCTAAGTTCCTTCTGTATGAGTCGGGATATCTTTGCTTGTCGTTTGCCTTCCATAATTAAAGCTATATTGGGTTTAAATAAGTAAGTAAATATTGAAAATCGGTTTATAATAAGTAAATGCGGTGTTTGTTTAAATTTCCGACACTTGCTTATTTAGTAAACGCGGAGAGGGAGGAAATCGTTTATTTTTTGCGTACAAGGGTGAGTCCGTCGCGCAGCGGTATGATCACAGCTTCGATGTCCGTGCGGCTCCGGATCATGTCATTGAATTCGCGGATGCCTCTTGTCTGCGGGTCTTTCTCCTTTGCAGGGTCTGTCACATGACCGTCCCACAAGGTGTTGTCGGCGATTATGAAACCACCTTTTCGCAACAAGGGGAAGCATAGGTCGAAATCCTGTGAATAGCGACGTTTGTCGGCATCGATGAAAATGAGGTCGAAAGTGGAGGGACTCCACCTCTTTACGACATCTTCAGCCGCGCCTATATGGAGAGTCACTCTATTTCCGCATTCGGACGCGGACAGGTTCTGACATATGAAATCCTCGAGTTCGTCGTCGATTTCTATCGTGTCGAGCGTGGCTTTACCATTAAGAGCCTCGGCGATGCACAATGCCGAGAATCCGGAGAATGTGCCCAGCTCGAGCACCCGTTCGGGGCGTATCATCTCCACAATCATCTTCAGCAGCCTCCCTTGCAGCAGTCCCGAGCACATGCGCCCGTTCAGGAGACGGAGGTTGGTCTGCCGCTCTATGTGTGATAGGTATTCCGGCTGTGGCGAGATGTGGTCTTCCACATATTTTGTCAACTCGTGGTTCATGTAGTCTTGCATTCAGATGGTGTCCAGAAGGAAACCGATTGCCATTTCATATCCTTTGCGGCCGCAGCCGGTAATGACGCATCGGGCAGCGCGTGCGGTCACGGATGTGGCGCGGAAAGCTTCGCGGGCGTGTATGTTTGATATGTGTACCTCCGCAACCGGGGTGTCGGAGTCTTCCACGGCATCCGCTATCGCGAAAGAATAATGCGCGTAGGCGCCCGGATTGAGCACTATGCCCACAACCGCCGGGTCTGCGTTCTCCCGTTGTATCATGTCAATGATCTCACCTTCCGAGTTCGACTGGAAGAAGCGGATGTCTGTTTCCGGAAATTTTTTTCTTATTCCTGTCAGTGTCTCCTCGAAAGTCTCGTGTCCGTATATTCTCGGATTCCTTTTGCCGAGCATATTGAGGTTCGGACCGTTTATGATTGATATTGTCATCGCTTGTCGGAGTTAAGAAACTGTTTAAATTTAAATGTAAACACTCTCTAAGAAGCTGTTTCGGGTTTTCATGTGTTTCCCGGAATGCCGGGAATTGCAGGTACGAAAAAAGAGCAGCAGGAAACCTAAGTTTACGCTGCTGCTCTTCCTCTCTCCTCGGCGGTGCGGACGGGACTCGAACCCGCGACCCCATGCGTGACAGGCATGTATTCTAACCAGCTGAACTACCGCACCATTTGAGTATTTTAAGCATCTCGGGGTTGTTGTTTCCCGTTTGCGAGTGCAAAGTTACAACCATTTTTTTATTCCACCAAATTTTTTGACAACTTTTTTTAAAATATTTTTTCTCCGAATTGTCGCCGTGGTGATTTTTTAATGGATAAAACACACATTCACCGCTGTTTATCTTAATTTGCATGAAAGAAATTTTTTTATGATAAATTTTTAGTCTATGAGCGGATCTGATAAAAAGATGGAGTTGCGGGTGGCGATACTGATGGTGATTGCCGGATGTGTCCTTCTCGGATGCGGGTTTATGTTTCCGCCCAAAGGGGAGATTCATTCCTCGGTGCTTGTGGCATTCGGGGAGATTCTGACCTTTGCGGGCGCGTTGTTCGGTATCGATTATCATTACAGGCGAGAAGGGAGGTGAGAATATGGAGAAACGTAAGATTACGGATGCGATTGTGATTCATTGCTCCGCGACGCCGGAGGGGCGGGAGCATGGCGTGGATGATTTGCGTGCGTGGCATCTTGCCCGGGGATTCTCGGACGTGGGTTATCATTATGTTGTCCGGCTGGACGGCGCCGTGGAAGCCGGACGCGGTGAGGAATATGTGGGAGCGCATTGCGTGGAATCAGGCATGAACCGCAGGTCAATAGGAATCTGCTATGTCGGAGGGATGGACAAGGGAATGAAGTCTCCCAAGGATACAAGGACGGAGGCGCAGCGGCGTTCGCTTCTTGAACTTGTCCGGCGGTTGCAGAAAAAACATTGCATTCCCGACAGGCGTGTGTTCGGGCATCGGGATTTCGCGAAGAAGGCTTGTCCGTCATTCGATGTGAGGACGATGTTTTCTGTGGTTCTTGGTGCTTTGATGATGATGAGCATTTCCTGTACGCGCAGGATTTATGTCCCGGTGGAGAATGTGGCTGTGCGCAGTGATACGGTCTATGTGTCGAAGAATGCGGTCGCAAGGGAGATAGACCGGGATACTGTCATTGTCCGGGAACGTGGAGACACGGTAACAGCGGAGGTTGTCAGATGGCGATGGCGCGAGCGTGTCGTGTCAGATACGGTTGCCAAGGTGGTGCGGGATTCAGTGTTTGTCAGGGAAGCGGTTCCTGCGCCCGACGGAAGCCGGTCCCGCGATTTGTGGAGTCTTGCGGGGCGGATGCTGGTCGCCGGAGGGGCTGCGGCGATTGCTGTCGCGGCGGCTGGGATGTGGATAAAAAGAAAAGTCGGCAGATAAACTGTCGACTTTTCTTTTTTATCAGTCGGGGTGACAAGATTCGAACTTGCGACCTCACGCCCCCCAGACGCGTACTCTAAACCTACTGAGCTACACCCCGAAAGATTTGAGCTATCACCTCGGATTGTTGTCTCCTTGGCTTAAGCGAGTGCAAAGTTATAACGAATTTTTGATTCATCCAAATTTTTTTGGAGAAATATTTCAATAAGATTCTGCGGGCGACGGGAAATCTCCTGATTTCACATCATCGATATATCGCTGCACGGCAT
>CAMWMW010000224.1 GCA_947175455.1 uncultured Porphyromonadaceae bacterium
GTGTGCCGCATGCCCTGAAGCAATATGCCGTGGCTAACCGCCTGCTGAAATTCCTTGACCTTTTCAAGGCGATTCCGGCGGACCAGGTGCCCTCCACGTCTTTGTTGAGGGAATTTCTCGGCGGATCCTCTTTCCATTATTAATTTCCGACTGCTATTAACTTCCAACAGCTGACAAGAGAAGTGAAAGATTTGAATGAAAAAGACATAGAGCTTATCGAAGAGATGATCGAGCATGGTGATGAAGTGGGGGCGCGAAATGCGTTCTCCGGTCTTCATCCCGCGGATATAGCCGAACTCTTCCAGAGCCTTGACATAAAAGAGGCGGAATGGGCATTCAACCTTATCGACGACAAGGAGAAGAAAGCCGATGTCCTTATGGAACTCGACGAGGAGGATCGTAAGAAACTCCTTGAGAACATGGATCCGGAGCAGATCGGTCATTTCATTGACCTGCTCGACACCGACGATGCCGTAGACCTTATTCAGGAACTCGACGAGGAAGACCGCGAAGAGGTCATCCTCAATATTGAGGATATGGAGCAGGCGGGCGATATCGTGGATCTCCTCCAGTATGACGAGGATACCGCCGGCGGTCTTATGGGTACCGAACTCATAAAGGTCAACGAGAACCTTTCGATGCCCGACTGCCTGAAGGAGATGCGGCATCAGGCGGAAGATCTCGACGACATTTATAATGTGTATGTCGTTGATGACGACGGACGCCTCAAGGGTGTGCTTCCTCTCAAGAAGATGATAACGCATCCTTCTGTCTCCAGAATCAAGCATGTGATGGAGACAGACCCGGTGTCGGTGAAAGCCGACATGCCTATTGAGGATGTGGCTATAGATTTCGAGAAATACGACCTTGTGGCAATGCCGGTTGTCGACAGCATCGGCAGGCTTGTAGGACAGATTACGGTCGATGACGTGATGGATGAGGTGCGCGAGCAGAGCGAGAGGGATTTCCAGCTCGCTTCCGGTATCTCCTCCGACATCGATGCCGACGACTCGGTATGGGCGCAGACTAAGGCGCGGTTGCCGTGGCTTCTGATCGGCATCATCGGCGGTCTCGTGAATTCCGTGATTCTCGGTGGATTCGAGGCTCAGCTGGCTGCCGTGACCGCACTTGCCTTCTTTATCCCCCTTATAGGAGGAACAGGAGGAAATGTGGGTGTGCAGGCTTCGGCGATTGTGGTGCAGGGTCTGGCGAACGGACGTCTTGAGCTAAAGGAGTTCTGGAACCAGATCTGGCGCGGACTGAGAGTGGCGATAATCAACGCGGTCGTCATATCCGCCGTCGTGCTTGCATACACGATGCTGACCGAGCCGGGAGACTATGCGCTCAGTTTCGCCGTCTCGGCGTCTCTGTTCTGTGTGGTTATCTTCGCAACGGTTTTCGGCACACTCGTGCCTCTGACGCTCGAAAAACTGAAAGTCAACCCGGCTCTCGCCACAGGCCCTTTCATACAGATCACCAACGATGTGGTCGGTCTCCTTATATATGTGGGCATGGCGGTGTGGATGCTGAATATCTTTCCTCGCTGAAAACGCGCTCATTACTTTTGCGCGCGGCAAACTTAAAAACTGTTTCCCTAAATGGCAAAAATAGCTGAGACCCCTTTGATGGGACAATATATCGAGATGAAAAAGAAACATCCCGATGCGGTTCTTCTTTTCAGAGTGGGCGATTTTTATGAAACATTCTCGGAAGACGCGATAACGGCAAGTGAGATTCTTGGAATCACACTGACCAGACGTGCCAACGGCAAGGCGGCATATGTGGAGCTTGCCGGATTCCCGCATCATGCACTCGATTCATATCTCCCGAAACTCGTAAGGGCGGGCAAGCGTGTGGCGATATGCGAGCAGCTCGAAGACCCCAAGCTCACCAAGAAGCTCGTGAAACGGGGGATAACGGAGCTTGTCACTCCCGGTGTCAATCTGAACGACAATACCCTGCGGCCGCGTGAAAACAATTTTCTCGCCGGAATACATGTCAGCAAGTCTTCTGTCGGTGTGGCTTTCCTCGACCTTTCTACCGGAGAGTTCCTCTGTGCGCAGGGTGACAAGGATTATGTTGACAAACTGATAGCGAATATCGCTCCGAAGGAGTTGCTGCGCATGCATGGCACACGACAGTTCTGCGAAGAGAATATCTCGCACAAATGCAGTGTCTTCGAACTTGAAGACTGGGTATACACTTCAGATGCGGCAAACGAACGCCTCGTAAAGCATTTCGGCACGGCATCGCTCAAGGGATTCGGTGTGGACGGCATGCATGAGGCGGTTGTGGCGGCGGGAGTCTGCTGTATTATCTCGACCTTACACAGCACACCAACATCTCGCATATAACGTCTCTTGCCCGCATCGACGGCGACCGGTATGTTAGACTCGACAAATTCACGATACGCAATCTTGAGCTTCTTAATCCTCTGGCGGAAGAGGGTCTCTCGCTTCTCAAGGTGATCGACAAGACTGTGACCCCCATGGGTGGACGCAAGCTGCGGTCGTGGGTGTCGTTTCCGCTGCTCGATATTGCGGAGATAACACGGCGTCAGGATGCCGTGGAGTATTTCTTCCGCGATGTGGCGTGTCGCGACAGATGCGAGGAGGCTCTCAGACGCGTCGGTGATCTTGAGAGACTTATGGCGAAACTGGCTTCCAACAGAATCAGCCCGAGGGATTTTGTCTCTTTGCGCGATTCTCTGCGGGCAGCTGACAATCTGAGGAATGTGCTGTCGGAATCCGGCTCGGAGGTGTTTGTCGGGATGTCGCGGGAAATGAGCGATACCTCGCAGCTTTACGAGACCATCGCCCGCGTGCTTGTGGATGACGCGCCGAACCAGTTGGGACGGGGAAATGCCATAGCCTCCGGGGTCGATGCCGAGCTTGACGAACTCCGCGGTCTGCATGCCAATTCCCGGCGTGCCCTGGAGGAGATACGTGACCGCGAAAGCGAGATTACTGGAATCCCGTCGCTGAAGATTGCCTTCAACAATGTGTTCGGATATTATATAGAAGTCCGCAACACACATAAGGACAAAGTGCCTGAAACCTGGATCCGCAAGCAGACTCTGGTGAGCGCGGAGCGATACATTACGCCGGAACTGAAAGAATATGAAGAAAAGATAGTAGGTGCTGAAGAAAAGATATCGGCTATAGAAAACAGACTTTTCGCGGAGCTTGTGCAGGGTGCCTTGACATTTATTCCCCGCATACAGAGAAACGCGATTGCCACGGCTACGGTCGACTGTCTCTTATCCATGGCAAGAACCGCGGAGGAATACCGCTATGTGCGTCCGGTGGTCGACGATTCGCTGAAAATCTCCATCACCGAGGGGCGCCATCCCGTAATCGAACGTCGTCTTCCTCCGGGCGAGCCATATATCAGCAACAGTGTGGAACTCGATTCCGACGGTCATCAGATTCTTATGATAACCGGTCCCAACATGAGCGGTAAGTCGGCGTTGCTGCGACAGACCGCCCTTATCGTGCTCCTTGCCCAGATCGGTTCTTTTGTGCCAGCGGAGGCGGCGCATATCGGTCTTGTGGATAAAATCTTCACACGCGTGGGGGCAAGCGACAATATTTCATCCGGAGAGTCCACGTTTATGGTCGAGATGAACGAGGCTGCGGCAATTCTCAACAATATGAGCAACCGCTCGCTGGTGCTTTTTGATGAACTCGGACGCGGCACTTCGACTTACGATGGCATTTCCATCGCGTGGGCAATTGTCGAGCATATCCATGAAAACGGACATTTCAGACCTAAAACGCTTTTTGCGACACACTATCACGAGCTGAACGAGATGGAGAAAACCTTCAAACGTATCGTGAATTACAATGTGTCGGTGAAGGAAATCAAAGGGAAGGTCGTGTTCATGCGGAAACTCGAAAGGGGCGGCTCCGCCCACAGTTTCGGTATCCATGTGGCAAAACTCGCCGGCATGCCCCCTTCGATCGTGAAACGTGCGGACCAGGTTCTGTCA
>CAMWMW010000225.1 GCA_947175455.1 uncultured Porphyromonadaceae bacterium
TTGATATGGGAGACTGGCATGCCCCGCAGGGGCAATTCGATATACCTGACGTTCCGAATTATATTCCCCGGAAGCTTAAACCCTGGCTTTTTATCTTCTTCGTATTGATAATACAGTTTTCAGGAGGAATCTATCTTGCCGCTGTCTCCGAAATGGTCGGAACCACAGCATTGATGCAGGAAGACATTCTGATGGCAGGTTACGCTTCGCTTATCGGTCTTGCGATAAATTTTGCGGTTATGTTCCGTATAAAATTCAGGTTCTCCAACCGCACGCAGTTGCTTGCCGCCGGTAGCGTTCTGATTGCCGCCAATATCATATGCGCCAGCACTGATTCAGTTCCGGTGCTTGTCGGCACATGTTTTGTCGCCGGATGGTTCAGAATGCAGGCGACGCTTGCATGTAATTCGACAATACAGCTCTGGCTTACACCTGTCAGAGACATGTCTGTATTTTTCTGTTATGTCTATATCATAGTTGACAGTGTCATACAATTGAGCGGTATCGCCACGATTTATACGGCATTCTTTTTTCAATGGGAACATATGCACTGGATTATGGTGGGTTTGCTTGCATTAATGATGCTTGTAGTCTTCATTCTTGTCAGACCAGTACGCGGACCGATGTTCATACCGTTGCTTGGCATTGACTGGATCGGCGCTTTGCTGTGGGCGATATTTATGATGTGTTTCGCCTTTGTCTGTGTCTATGGCAATTATTATGACTGGTGGGATGCCGCAGAGATAAGGTACGCTACGCTTCTTGGAGTGTTCTGTATTGTCATGAACCTATGGCGCGCTTCTTTCCTGCACCATCCCTACATATCGTTGCAGGCAATGAGGAATCGTAATGTGATAAAGGCAACATGCGTCTATCTTGTATTTTTCACAGTTCTCGCCACTGAGCATGTGTTCGAACACAGCTATGCCGCGTCAGTTCTCGGTTTTGACGAGACTAACCTGATTGACCTGAACTGGTATGTATTCGCAGGCATCATAGCCGGATGCGCCTTTACGTATTTCACGTTTGCGTTGCGCAAATGGAGATATAAGACCATGACGGCAATTGCGTTTTTTCTCGCAATAATATATCTCGCGTATTTTTATTTCTACATAGATTACGGCGTGGAGAAGGAAATGCTATTTGTTCCCCTTTTCTTCAGGGGAGCTGCGGCAGTGATAATATCCATTGTCTATCTGACATCGATAGTGCAGAGCGGACTCCCGTTTCAGGTGTTTCCTCAGGCATTGACAATCAATGGTTTCACCGGTGCGGTAATGAGCGCTACGTTCGGTCCGGCGGTAATAGGGGAGTTGTTGCGTCATGTTATTGCCAAGAACGCCTCTTTGCTTGGCGCGCCGATCACGGATTTTAATCCTGTAGTATTATCATATGTCAATGCCGGTGAGTTGTACGGAATGGTGCAGCTTCAGGCATTGGTGGTGTCAATGAAGGAGATTTATGGCTGGCTACTGATCGCAGCGATTGTATCATTGGTTCTTATTCTGGCAAGCTACAGTCCTGTCAGACCCTGGGCAATATTCCCGAAATGGAAAACAGTGCGCAGGACTTTAAGACAACTTGCAAGAGCGGAAGCAAGAGAGAGCGGTCAGATGATTCAGGAAAGCTGAGGGGACTTGAAAACGGTTCTAAAAAACAGAAGGCGCATGCAAACCGCATCCGCCTTCTGTTTTTTTAGCATACATATTGGTATCAGCGAGGGCGATTGCCGTATTGGCGTGCCGGCATAGGTTTTGCATCTTCAGTGAGTTTTAGCTCACTTCCGTTGGAGAGCTCAACCTCATAACCTCCACGTTTGCGCGAAATCTCGACAATACTCTGTCCTGCGAAATTTTTGGAAACATATTTGGAAATCGCAGACGGGATTATAGCTGTCGGCACAGACTTGCCTTTGGCTGCTTTCACTTTTTTCCAGTCTCCGTTATCACGGAACTCCACTTCAGCGCCGCTTGACAGATCAACTTCATATTCCGCGCCTCTGCGTCCCTGATCCATTTTTGCTTTTTTTATCGCATCGCCTGGAAAATACTTTGTCAAAAAAGTCTGAGCCGCTTTTGGCAACTGCGAATTATTGATCAAAGTGTCTGCGAAAACAATACCTGACAATGATGCCATGATTGTAAAAAGAATTAATACTGATAACTTTCTCATTGTTTTTTCGATTTAAAGATGTTATATAAATTTTTGAAGGATTCTGTATATTTTCTCCCTACAGGTATCTCTTTGTCAGTAGGGTATAGGAATATTCTCCTGTTTGAGAATTTGCAGATCGCATTGAGTGCCACTATATAAGAGCGGTGAACGCGTATGAAGCCGTTTTCCGGCAACATCGTTTCCATCTCTTTCATTGTAATCTGTGACAACACGGTCGGCAGGTCTTTTCTGTATACTTTGACATAGTTGTCCATAGCTTCTATATATAGGATGTCTTTAAGATAGACCACAACATTCTTATGTTCTACCTTTAAAGTCAGCGTCCCGCAGGTCTGCAAGTCTGTTTCTTTATTTCCAATCCACCTCACAGCTTTTTCCAAAGCATGGCAGAATCTCGGATAAAAAATAGGTTTATGCAGAAAGTCGACAGCGTCTACATTGAAACCGTCAATGGCATATTGGGAATATGCAGTGGTAAAAATTATAGCTGTTTCTTGCGGCAGCTCTTTTGCAATTTGAATTCCATTGTGAGAATTCATTTCTATGTCAAGAAACAGAATATCCGGTTTCCATGTAACGATCCTGTCAATTCCTTTTAACGGAGAAGTGTAACATTCCAGTTCAATGTTGCCGTATTGTCCGCAATATTCCCGGATAATGCTCAGAGCTATCGGTTCGTCATCAATTGCAATGCATCTAATGGTCTTATTCATGATCAATGCTGAGTTTTACCTCATAATTATGATTGTCGTTAAAAATCTCTATTCTGTGCCGGTGAGGATACATGAGATTCAACCTCCTCTTACAGTTGTCGATACCCATGTGTTCTCCAATTCTCCGGACATTGAACACTCTGTTGGAAGTTGAAAAGATAATCTTGTTTCCCTTTTCGGCAATACTTATGATTATTTTACTCTTTTCAACCGGAGAAACACCGTGTTTGAAGCAATTTTCCACAAAAGTCACAAGTAACATAGGAGGAATCGGAATGTTTTGTCCTTCCACGGATATGTCAAGTGTTACCGTTGTCATTTCATTAAGCCGCAGTGACTGCAGAGCGACATATTGACGTATATAATCCATTTCTTCGGAAAGAGGAACCATATCCTTGTTTGATGATGTATGGATATAACGCATCATGGAAATGAATTTTTCAAGAGATTCCAGTGCTTTCTCATTCTTGGTCAGAAACAATCCATACAGAGAGTTGAGTGTGTTGAACATGAAATGCGGTTTGATCTGAGCTTTGTACAATTCAATCACCGCCTTGTCTCTTTCAGCTTCGACAGCTCTGCGTCGAGCCCTCTGTATATTGGTCTGTGTAAGCAGTCCTATCGCACAACTGAATGCGCAGACTATTACAAAAAGGGACCATACTGCCTGCTGGTACGGCTGTATATAGGGAAATGCCCGCCATATGCCGATGTCATGTATATTTGGTTTTGGAGTGTACAATGATACGCAGGATAGCACATAGGTTACGGCAACCGATGAAAGTATCACGACGATGCTTGTGATACGTTCTCTTTTTCCTTTGAAGAGATATGGAACCGTAATTTTTCTGTTTATGAAATACAATGCATACAACCATGTCGATACAAGCATGACGTACCATGGGAAATTGTGAAACCATCTTTCGATGGGGAATATCATCGCCATTACCGGCAACACTATGGCACAGAATGCAATGTCTATGTAATAGGGTATATTCTTCATCTGATCAAGCAGTCTGTATGAGTCCGTATTGTTTTTATATGCAAATTTAGATAAAAATCTCTAGATTTTTACACCGGCAGAATAAAAGACAAGGCT
>CAMWMW010000226.1 GCA_947175455.1 uncultured Porphyromonadaceae bacterium
CTTTGTCGGCAGCTGCCTTTGCGATACTGGCGCCTATCCCGGAAGATTGCAAGTTGCTTCATCGGGGATGGCGGGGAAACATTTTGCGGACACGGAGCAACACCGGATCAATGCGGTCTGAGCCCACTACCATCGTGGTGGCAATCACTATCAGCAACCCTCCCCACAGTTCGCGGGGTGTAATAGTCTGGTCGAGAGTCAGAATGCTGAGAGCTACTGCCGTCACCGGCTCGAGCGCGCCGAAAATGGCTGTGGAAGTCGACCCGATGCAATGTATCGCCACAGTGGTGCAACCCAGCGACACCACTGTAGGTAACGCCGCCAGAGCCACGAGGTTTACCCAGCCCGAAGCACAGGGCACCGGAGTAAACGGAGTGCCGACGGCAAACATGAAGAGAAACACCATACTGCCGAAAGCGAGTTGCCAGAAGAGCAGTTTGAGCGTTGGTATGGACTGCACCGTACGCGACACATTGGTCATTACAAGATAGATGGCATACGTGAGCGAGGAAAGCATGACCAGCACTACGCCCATTCCGCTGATTTCCATCCCTTCGGGCGCACGCAGCAACAGAATCAGCCCACCCGCCATTATGACAAGACACAACGCCGTAGTGGCGCGGAAACGCTCATGAAAGAAGAACGTCATCAGCACCGCAACCATCACCGGATAAACAAAAAGCAACGTTGATGCTATGCCCGAGTTAATGTAATTGTACGATTGAAACAGTGTAAGCGATGATATTCCCATAAGTATCCCCAGCACACCCAGTGGCATCAGTTCCCTGCGGCTGATTCTCAGCGAATGTCCCCGCAGCAGCAACATCGATGCAAGAATCGGCAATCCGAGCAGATAACGAAAAAACAGCACGGTGTTCGGATTCATTCCTTCGGCATATAACGGCACAGCGAAAGCTGGGTTCGTGCCATACGTGGCGGCAGCGACAGCCGCTAAAATATATCCCTTGAGTTTCATGCGGCAAAAGTAACGAAAAAAAGCGATTTTTTATGTATATTTGCGCAATCCAAACATCCGTGAAATGAAAAGAACTGTAAAGGAACATATGATTCGACACTGCATTGTCGCCATGATATGCCTGACAATGTTTCAGATTACTTCGTCATGTAAAACTGCGGGCAGAACGACCGCGGCGTATGACAGACAAGAGCTTGCCGACACTATCGGACGGATTGTCTCTGAATATCCCGGCGAAATCGGGGTTGCCGTCATAATCGACAATACTGACACGGTCACGGTAAATGACAAGAACATTTATCCGATGATGAGTGTCTTTAAACTCCATCAGGCGCTTGCCGTCTGCGACCGGTTTTGCCGCGAACGACTCTCGCTCGACTCTGTGATGATTATCGACAGGGACAGGCTTGACGCCGGCACCTGGAGTCCGATGCTGAAAGAACATCCGGAACAGGAGATATCACTGACCGTAAAAGAACTGATGCGCTATTCCCTGAGTCTCAGCGACAACAATGCGAGCAACGTGCTGTTCAGGGAACTTGTCGGCATCACGGCTACCGACAGCCTTGTCGCCACACTTATACCTCGTTCAAGTTTCAGGATCGCGTACACGGAAGAAGAGATGTCGGCAGACCACGACAGGGCATATGCAAACAGCACGTCACCGCTCGGTGCGGCGATACTGATGAACCGTCTGTTTACCGACAGTCTGACAGACAGCGACATGCAGTCATTTGTCAAAGTCACCCTGATGGAGTGCAGAACGGGAGCAGACAGGATAGCCGCCCCCTTGCTTGACAAGGAAGGGACAAGTATTGCCCATAAGACCGGTTCGGGATATACCAATGAAAAAGGTGAACTTGTGGCTCACAACGATGTTGCATATGTCAGACTGCCCGACAACAGATGTTACACTCTTGCCGTTTTTGTAAAAGACTTCAAAGGAGACGAGACAGAAGCGTCAAAAGCGATTGCACGCATATCAGCCGCAGTATATTCCATGATTGAAAAGAATGTCAGATAGCCCGCACGGATTATCATACAAATAGCTCAAGAACCCGTCGACCAAAGCAATGACAAGACTATCTTCAACCATAAACCGCATGATTCCGTCAGGCAGCCGCAGGGCATTGTGTTTCTTTGTTTTCTGCTGGCTCCTGTTGTCTGTACAGATTTGCGCGTTCCTCACTCTCGGCGAGATAAACCGATGCGGAATCCTCACCGTAATAGCAACAGGAACTGCAGACGCCCTTGTCATCCTTTCACCTTATCTGATTCTATCCCCGCGCTGGAGATGGAGCGTCATATTCCCGATGGTCTTCTTTCCCGCATATCTTTACGCCAACCTTCTTTACCTGAGAAACTTCGGCGACATGATGGGTATGCCTACAATGTTCGGGGTCAGCAACGCCACAGGCGTTGTCGCCGATTCGGCACTGAAGTCAATGCGCCTCGCCGACCTCTGGATCTGCATTCCGTTCACATTGTTTCTTGCGATATACTGTAAGACCCTGAAAGCAATATCCCGCAACGCATTCCCGCTCCGCCTCAGAATCTCAGGCATAATACTGTGTGCCGTTGTTTTCCTTGTGCAGCAGATCCTCATACATGATTCTAATATCTGCCGCGACAGCAAATCCAAAGACCTCAAACGCAGGTATAAACTGCAATACTGCGGATTTATTCCCTACATGTTCACTGAAACCATCGACTTTCTGAAACCCAAGTACATACGGCTATCCGAATCCGATAAAAAAGATATCGAGGACTATCTCATCGGCATACGCGAAAAAAAATTGCTCACGGACTCATTGCCCTGCAACGCCGATAAAAACCTCATACTGATAGTAGTGGAATCGTTCAATTCCGATGCTCTATACGTGATGGCAAACGGTCGACCGGCAATGCCGTTCACCTCCTCGCTTCTCGAAAAAGACGGATGCATAGTCCTCGACAACGTCATGTCGCAGGTAGGAGCCGGACGCTCAAGCGACGGCCGTTTCATCTATCAGACCGGTTTGCTTCCCATACCCGGCGATCCGGTAGCGATGACATACACAGAAGCCCGTTACCCCTCCCTCTCCGGTGCGCTCGCCAGGGAAGGTTACGAATTCGACTGCGGCAACCCCATCCAGTGGAACAAACTTGAACTCTCCGCAAGCTACGGATTCTCAAAGATATTTACCCGGGAAGCCATGCTCAGGAACATGAAAAAGCTCGGCGGCAAAGACCCCGCCCTGTTCACCAACGCACTGCCCGTGATAAAAGAGATGAAGCGTCCATTTTACGCCGCGCTCAACACCATGGACATGCACGATCCATACGAAGAATACCTGTGGAAAAAAAGTGATGTATGGCAAGACACCGTATTGTCGGTAAATGAAAAAGTCTACATAGAGAAATGCCGGCAGTTTGACGCCGCACTCAGCCGTTTCATCGCCGCATTGAAAGAAAACGGGCTTTACAGCAACTCCGTAATAGTGATAGCCGGCGACCACAACGCCCGCGAGAATGCCCTCACAGGCACCACCTTCGTCAACCCCGAAATCCCCATAATCATACTCAACAGCGGCATCACGCTCCGCTCGCATCAGAAGATAGGGCAGATAGACCTCTATCCCACCCTCCTCGACCTCATGGGAGTCAGCGGCAGCGAATGGCGCGGACTCGGCGTCAGCATCTTCCGCAACCCGGCGGTGATGCACACAGACACTACTGCCACTGTCTCCGTCTCCGGCACACGCGACACCGCGTCTTCAGTCCATACCGATCCCCACTCCTATCCCTCCGCTACCGCCTGGCGCATCTCCGACCGCCTCATCCGCAGTGGCAGCTACCGCCCCTGACATCAGCTTAATTGCACTATTTGTCATCTCAGCTTGAGCATACGTCCGGGCTGAAGACGCTCATCTCTCGCTATGAGATTCAGCTGGCAAAACCGCGTTTCGGAAACACCCGATTTTTCGGAAATCTTTTTCAGCGTATCGCCTTGCCTGACAAC